>JABIYQ010000077.1 GCA_018702715.1 Desulfobacula sp.
ATTCAAGATGTGGGATTGAAAAAAGGAGATTACCTGGCTCATAATCATACAGTTAAAAATCTTCGAAAAACCCAATGGCGCCCCAAACTTTTAAGCCGTATAGGAACTGAAAAATGGATAGAGCAAGGGAAAAAATCAATTATTGACCGGGCAAAAAGCAAGTTGGATGATATCCTCAATAATCACAAACCAAAACCCATCGACAATAAAAAACTATCTCAGATTAATACGCTGCTGAAAAACTTCAAATAAAAAGGATTACATTAAGGTTTAATTTCCAGGGCAGTAAAATGGTATGATGATGACGAGGAAATCGTCTAATGGAGTGACAGTTTCTAAAAGATATACTCGGTGATCAGGATCTGGGTGGCAGCGATTATAATAACGTGAATCACACGGTTCCAAATTTATAACATCTTGAAATTTTATGTGGTGTTTAATGGTATTATCTGTCAGAAGTCAAATTCGACAAATTACTGAACGCTTCTTTTACCATTCTGGGCTGTTTAAATATTTTTAAAATACCATATCTGGTATGGGCTGTTTTTAGGTCCTGGTGGGAAATCCAATTATATAGGAAAATTTAAAATCAAAATTTTCAAGATGCCGTTCACATAATTGGAGCAACTTGATTCTTGTTCAACTCCTGGGAAATATTTTTTCAAATTTTGCAAAAATGTTTTTGATATATTAGTAACTTGAATATGGAAGCATGGCCAGCAACACTGCCAAGGGTTTATAAAGTTGAACTGAAATTTCAAATATGAAAATACGTTGCATACCATATGTAGGGCCCCATAAAATTTATCAGGGCTGACCCCTATGAATACCAGTAATCACCGGTCGAATTTTAATTGCAGTCACTACTGGTATAAGAGGTCAACGCCCAATCCATAAATGATCCGGGCTTTTTGTTATAGACAAAAGACCTGCTTTTTGATTTTCTTAAATTTCTTAAAAAGGGTGGTAAATATTTTCCATTTTTTCAAATAGCAGCCAAATGTTGGATTTCTCGATGATAACCCAGATATCTTTCCAAGGTTATGTCATTTTTTCCGTATTTTGGGATCGTTTTTAAAATCTCCTCGAATCGCTGTTCCGCTTCCTTTTCATTCTTGATGGGCACAATTCCTTCTGTGATGATATCCACCAAACGATCCGCGTATATGATAATGCGCTCTTCCAGCTTCCCAAGCGTATAATCTTTTACCGGAAGACCTAATTCAACTGCCTCTTGCTGACTTAATCCACCCCGGATATGTTTTTCCATGACATCGGTTATTGATTTAGGAAGTCCCATAGCCAGGCCCATTTCAGCACCCAGCTTGCCATGTTCCATAGCATGGGTTCTGGCTTTTCCCAGATCATGAAAAAGGGCGCCGCGTCCAACCAGTTCCATGTCTAATAAGATGCCGGTCCGGGCGGCTATTTCCAGTGCCTTTTCTGCAACCTTCATGCTGTGCGCGAGATCTTCGTCACAAAGACCGGCTTTGCGTAAAAGATCAACATCTGTTTCCTGGATGCGGTATTCATTCTTGGGAGCCGGGATATTTTCGATTGGCTGTCCGTTTTCGATCCAGGCTTTTATTCCTCCTTCCAGAAAAACGGCTTCCATTCCATTTTGCTGCAATCGATCTACTACAGACTGACTGACCGGTCCTCCTTTCACGCAGTAGGCTATTGTGAGCTTTTCAACCGGCAGTTGCTTGATCCAGGTGTCTATATTTTCCGGATCATACCACTGGGCATCTGTTATTTTTTGTGGTGATGCTTCATAATCTGTTTTACGACGGACATCTATCAACGTCACAGTATTTTCTTTTTTCAGAAACGTACTTAATTCTTTAGTATTGATGAAACGTGTCATGATATTTCTCCTTTGTGTTTTATAAAATGAACAATTTCCAAATCATCCCGACCACTGCACCCAGGGGTACCATATACTGGATGGGAACATGATATTTTTGCAGCAATAGCAGTGAGATTATAGCCGATACCAAGGCATATACGTCCAGCCCTTCTCCACTCGGCAGAATCACCTTGTATCCGAACCATACCGCAAGATTGAGCACCACCCCGACAACAGCCGCAGTAACACCCGTCAAAGCTGCCTGTAAACGTTGATTTCCAGCCATTGCTTCGATAAATGGGGCGCCAGCAAAGATAAAGAAAAAGCAGGGTAAAAAAGTCACATAAGTGGTTATCAGGGCACCCAGAATACCAGCGGTTAAAGGTGTGAGTTCCCCCGGCAGATGCCATGCCCCCAAAAAACCCACATACTGGGTTACCATGATCAAAGGTCCGGGAGTTGATTCTGCCAGGCCAAGGCCGATCAGCATCTGCTTCATTGTCAGCCATCCATTGGAGACCGCCACTTCCGTGATATAGCTCAGCACGGCATAGGCCCCGCCAAAGGTGACAAAGGCGGCTTTGCTGAAAAACAGTGCTATGTGGGATAAGGTGCTGGTATGTCCGAATCCGATCCATATGACGCCAACCACCACTATCCACAATCCAAAGCAGATGGAAAAGACCTTGACCAGATGGGATAAAGTCGGTTTAGTTCTGTTCTTCCCGTTCTCAGGTTCATCCTTGATCGTGCATTCACGCGTCTGCGGGTCAAAATCTCCTTTGCAAAACTCCTTTGGGAATCTGCCTTGCATGAGCAAACCACCTAAAGCTGATGCGAAAATAATATAGGGAAAGGGTATTTTTAAAAAAAAGATGGCCACAAACGCAACGGCGGCAAACCCATAAAGCAATGAATGCTTGAGCGCCTTTTTCCCGATGCGTAATACCGCCTCTATTACGACCGCAACCACCACCGGCTGGATACCATAAAATGCGGCGGCAACTGCCGGAATATCAATGTGAGCAACAGCAAGGTAACTGAGCAGAAGCATGACAAATATGGAAGGGATGACAAACAGAACTCCGGCAGTAATGCCGCCAAGCGTTCCGTGCATCCGCCAGCCAATGTAGGTTGCCAGTTGCTGAGCTTCAGGTCCGGGTAACAACATGCAAAAGTTGAGCGCCCGTAAAAACTGGTTTTCACTGATCCAGCTTCGCCGTTCCACCACTTCCTGGTGCATGATGGCAATCTGGCCGGCAGGACCGCCAAAACTGATAAACCCCAGCTTGGTCCAGAATTTCAATGCGTCCTTGAAAGGAATAGTTACTACATTCATTTTTATTCAGATCTCCTTGATGGATGATGTGTTGATGTCTTTACCGAAAAAGGCAAACCCAATCGTTCCGATAACGCCGAACACAAATGCGGTTATCAGATTCAGCTGTGGGCTGATTTGCCATAAAAACGCCCCACCCAGAGCGGCAACCGATACAAAGATATCACGGATGAGGTAATAAAGGCCAAACATGCCTGCCTTGCAGTTATCTGGAGCCAGATCCATGATCAACGCCTTTCGGGTCGGTTCACCAAATTCTTTCAGTCCTCTCAGGATAAATGCCATGACCAGCCATTCAAACGAATGACTGAAAAGAAGCATTAGAGGAAACAGGGTAAAAAACACAAAGGTCATGAGGATAAACGGTTTTTTAGTGCTCTTGTCTGCCAGATAGGCCACGGGGATGTATACGAGTATGGCGGACACCATCTCGACCGTAGTCAAAAAACCGAATTGAAGTGCTGATATGGGTTGAGAAATAGCCTTCATACACCAGACCACCACAAAGGCATAGGGAATCTGCTCACAAAAACGGATGAGAATATCTGTTACCAGCAGTCGTTTCATGGCAGGATTCATCAATCTCAACAATTTTATGGAATTTTTTTCAGGTGCGAGATTGCATGTGTCGGTTGCCGCGTTCTTTTCAGGCAAATCATCTTCGATCATAACCTGTTGAAGAAGCAGGGCTGCAAACGCCATGATCAGGGCTGCACCAAAAGCCATGCGAACCCCGATTTGTTCTCCCCATATGCCAATGAAAAGTCCGCCGATCAGAGGGCCAAGGGCCATGGGAATGCGGCGCGTTAATGAATGCACACTCACCCCCATGGTACGCTTGTTCTGGGGCAATACCTTATACATTAGACTCATGGTGGCTGGAAGAGATATGGCTGACCATGAAATAAAGAGCACGGCACCCACAAGAACAGCCTGCCATGCAGGAATCACAATCACCAGGCTAAAACCGATCATGGCAACTATGTTGAAAATCAAAAGTGACCGTTTGGTACCGATAAGGTCGGATAAATATCCTCCCGGATAGGAGTAAAGGGCTGATAGCAGGTTATCCATGGCCTGTAGCAGGCCGATGGCAAGCACACCGCCTCCCAGGGCAAGGATGTAGATCGGCAAAAACCGTTCTGCCATGCGCTCTCCCATGCCCACCAATACCACCATGGCCAGGACACCAACAGTGCTGCGCTGCAAGGCAAGAAAGCCTGTCAAGCGGGCAGTTCGGCTTAATATGGTTTTGTCTTTATGCTTCATTTCGGGCTACATCCAGTCTGCACCAGGCATACAACGCATCATAAACCGCCATTTGCTTTTTAATAATCACATCAAAGGTGCACACGTTATCCTGGTGATGCAGGGATTATTGTTTTTGGGTCCCAAAGTATGTCAACGTTTTATCCACCAGGGCCTGTACATCCTCGACAAGATGGTTGAACTTCCCATTCAAATCGTCTGCCAGGTGCTGAACATATTCTTTGGCTGCCTCTTCACCGTATTTGTCTTCGAACATCCGACCAAATTCAAGCACACGGGTAATGTCATGTCGTTCATCTTTGTGTTCGGGATCATCAATCCAGTGGTGAACCTCACTATAGAATTTTCCGGTTTTTTCCATACTGTTTTTTATATGTTTTTCAATACTTGGCATAATATTTCTCCTGTTAATTCTGTAAATAAAATAAATTCTGGTCTCTTTTTCTTTAATCCGTTGTTTAATCCTTATGCCTGTGAAAATAAGCATACAGGTTTTCAAACATGGAAAACCCTTGCTCCAAACGCAGATTATCGTCAGCCTGTGCTGCGACAAGCCCGCTCAAAACAGCTTTAAATCCTTCGGTTTCTATACGGCTGTACTTGTCATCTTTTAAATCAATATCGTGGATCACCTGGGCCATAAAATCCAAAGCCTTGTCCTGAAGCTGGAACTTCTCAATCATAACCTCAAATGTGCATTTATCTCCTTCATGAGTGTACTCACCGTCGAACATATCAAACCGTAATTCATTTTTTTCGGGGGAGTACTGGGCCTTTGAGGTGAATTTAAAAACAGCTTTTTGATCCACAAACCGTCTGATCAGCCAGCCACAAGCGATGCGATCAACAAAAACGTTTTCTCTGGTTACCCAAACTCTTTCTTTAAGATGTTTAGGGACTCCATTGTTTTCATCTCTGATGGATTTACGGCTGGAGGTAAAACTTGCCAGCTCCCTGAGTAAAATTTCCGCCGTCCCCCGTTCAGGTGCCTGGAAAAAGTCAATGACCACAATCTCTTCGAAACGGCTTTGCAATTTTGACAGTAACGCCAAGTCTTCTACAGGACTGGTTTTCTCAGCCTGGTCGGAAGACCAGTCCGCTACCAAAATATTCGCTTTCTGGATAATCTTTTCAAAATCTGCCTTTCGAGCGGTTTGAAAAAGAGCAATGACCTGCTCATCATTTAACCCTTCTACAAACTTAACCTCAGAAATGGACCCATCTCCACCCCCTTCAACAATCTCTTTAAGTGTCCAACTCAAATCCTCTCGTGATTGTTCAGTAAAAGGCATAGCATAGACTGATTGTTTAATAGCTATTGCCCCTATCTGCTTTAACCGTCGCCAAATTTTCACCCGCAGGGCATTTGGTTTGGGGGGGATTTGGTGGATCAATAATAACCATTTTCTTAGATTTAAAGATGTCATAATATGTTTCCCATTGTTCAACTGTTACCTTAATATGTAACAATTGTTTTTATTTGTCAAGATGGAAAAATGACTTGAAGATTTTTTTTTTGCAGACAGTGTCTTCACAAAAAAAAACATATTTCTATTTTCTTGGAACGAATTAAAGCGGTTATTTTATTATTTGTCAGGAGTCAAATTCGAGGAATTACCGAGCGCTTCTTTCACCAGTCTGTTAATCAGCGTAAAATAATGACCCCTTTATAAACTACAATCAATTTTCTTCTTAACAGTGGTTGACACTTTGCCCGTCTCGATGATCCGAACAGCAATGTTGAGATGGCTCCCGCGGGAATGAAGATGTGAGTACAAGCATGAATAATATAATCCCGACAGAAAATGCAGTGACAAGTGTCCCATGAAACCTGTCGCTGAAAAGAGATGCACCAAACGGAATTAAGATTAAAGCCACCCCAAAGCTCAGCCTCCCCAACAGGCTTTGAATGGAAAGGAAAGTGCTTCTTTCAGATTGTTTTAACATGGGTGTTACTTCTGCATTGACAAGAGGTGTAGAGATTGCCTTTGAAACAGTCCTTGCCATGAGTAAAACGATTATAACAGGATGAGTCACCAAGGCCATCATTCCGATAATAACCAACTGGAAAATTGCACAGCTGATCAAAACCATCCTTACCTTGCAACGATGATGATAGCCCTTTCCAAACCGGGTAAACCAGCTGCCGATAAGCATAGTTACTGCCAGATGGATGCCTGTAAGCCAGGGTGTTGCCTGGGGGGGCGTGCCCAGCATTACACCAGCCTTTTCAAGATATGGCTGGTAAAATTCATACGGAAGATGGATCAATACGGTCATCGCCACCGTATATAGTGTAAAAAAACGGAATCGTTTATCCCATGATTTTTTGAATATTTGGTAAACAGTTTGATTTATTGGCGCGGGTTTTATTGATCTATCAATTCTCTCTGGTTCTTTCATCCTATAGACAAGCAACAAGGATATTAATGAGGTCAAAAAGGATGCACCATAGATCCATTTAAGATCATAGACAGCTATGGCACCGCCAATCAATGCTCCAACAGCACTTGCAACAAAGGAAAACCGAAGGGCTTTAGTTTCCCGCCAGCCATATTCGCCCTGTTTGTTGATTTCATAAAGACTTTCGTAATGGAATGCGGTATCAGCACCGGATGAAAAAGCAAACCCTGTGGCCAGAAATATCTGGGCCATTGCAAATACAGGAAAAGTGTTTCCGAAAAAGAAAACCAGGTATGCCAGAGACAGACTCCCCGAAGAAAGCATCAGTGTTATTTTTCGCCCAAAACGATCAGACAAATAACCTGAGGGCACTTCCACAACGGCCACCCAAAAATAATAAACTGCTTCCAGCCAAAGGGCTTGTGATAGCGTTAATACTGATGTGAAATATAGAAAAAACGCCGGGCCCCAGAAATATATGTTCCTGAAAAACAAGTATACAGGATAATATTTGATATTATATTGAACTATTTTTTTAGATTTCATTGTTCATCAAAGATATTTCGTAATCTCTGCCAACTCATTTTTAATATCTATTGTCGAACGCGTTTTAATTGCGTCTATACTTAAACAATGATCAATATGATCCCGTATCAGTGTCTGCTTTGCATTTAAAACCGCCTTGTATACGGCCTGTAACTGTCTTGCGACATCAGTGCACGGTTGGCCGTCTTCAATCATAGAAATCACTTTACACATATGGCCATTAGCCCGTTTCAACCGCTTGGCTATGGCTTCATGACTTTCATGTGTTTTTTCGATCATCTTGCCCCCTTTAACAATAATAAGTTTTCTGTATAACCCATATCCCCCCATGGGGGATAATTAAATATATACTGTTAAATAAGGTTTATGTCAATAATGCCTTTAATATTGTAAAATCGCAGGTGAAATTTAAAGGTATCTAAATTATTAAAACGAGGTGATATGCAACTCAAAATATCAGATTTGGAAAGACTATATGGGCAATAATTTTATTGGCAATTAACTGTACAAATAAACAAGTGCCAAAATAGAAACGAGTGGCAAGGCCTTAATAAACCCTGCCACTCGAATTGTTTTCCTTAAAAATGTGGTGTTCTTAGTATCATTGCCATTTTGAAAATGGTTAAATTATACCACATTTCTATCCTTCATTGATATTAATGTGAATGACCATGATTTTCAGAATTATTGTTCTTGACAGGTAAAGAAGAGGAAAAATTGTTTCCAAAGCCAATTACGACAACAGCCAAAAGAATAATTCCTGCAATTATAAGATTTTTTATGCTGAGATATTTTTTCATATTTCCTTCCTTTATTACATGCGTTCAAGTCCTTCAAATTCACCAGATACTTCCAGAACGATGGTTAGTGTTTTTGAAGTGCGATTACGCCAGAACCAGCCATGACTTCCGTCAAACGCGGCAGTAATAGAGCCTTCTTTTATTTTTTGAGATCCTTTTTCGTAGTTGTGGTAATTAATCTTTAACTTTTTGGAATCGGCATGCACATCAAAATTGGCACGGCCACCGTCTGTTGACCATTTATACTTTAAAGTTTCACCTTTACGCATTTTGGTCTTAACTTCAGTCCCCTGATCAGGGTTTAGGGTTACGCTGATGGTATCCATTACTATTTCTTTTTCAGGTTCTGGGTTGACCGGTTTTACAGAAGCAAGCGTTAGGCCAACCTTCGACTCAGTGCTTTCCTGCACCGGTACCGTTTTTTGAACATTTTCGGTAACAGCTGCGGTGGCCTCTTTTTTCAAGGAGACTTTTATTTCTCCCATTTTTTTCAAACCAATAGCATTCCCAATACCGGTTGGATCAATTCCATATTCGGCAGGTAACACAGTGGTAATCAAAAGAATAACGGCTACAACACCAGCAAAAACTGTTGATTTGATAAGTTTCTGACTTGAAGGAAGCTCTCTATCACTTGGTATGTTTGAATTATACATTTTTGTCCTTTATTTATAATTTGAATGATTTTTAAGATGTGACGTATCCTGTTAATTGATATCCCATAAGCGTAAAGCCGAGCATCATGATAAATGAGTTGGCCGTATAAGCGTGTCGCATAAAAGAGCTTGATTTTCGCCAGTATGTAATTGCTATAAGAATCACAGACAGAGCCAATAACTGACCAATTTCCACACCAACGTTGAAAAAAACAAGATTTGGCAAAAGCCCATCTGGAGAGAGTTTGTAG
>JABIYQ010000068.1 GCA_018702715.1 Desulfobacula sp.
CCTGGGCTTGAACAGATACGTCCAAAGCTGATACGGACTCATCTGCCACAATCAGTGAGGGGCGTGTAATCAAGGCTCTGGCAATGGCTATGCGCTGGCGTTGACCACCGGAAAATTCATGGGGAAACTTGTCCGTATCTGTGGGATATGTGGATATTAGAACCATTCCCGGTCAAGTTCATAAACAGATCAAGATGCAGTTGCAGGAAATACTTAACCAATTGGCTGCAGATGATCCTGATTTCTATGCACAAATCGAGTTTATAGCGGATAAGCCTGTTGTCAGCATGGACAAAGAAGAACCCATTGTCATGATTGCAGCAGGGGCGTACAAAGATATCACGGGTAAAGATCCTGTTTATAATGGCGTTCCAGGAGCCATTGATGGAGTTTTTTAAGGGATTTAAAGGATTACAGATAAAAAAACATGTTGAGTCAGCGGTATGTAAAAGGGAAAATACGTTCAGGGTATTTTCTTACTTCTTTAAGGACTGTCTGGAAATCCGATTCCTTTAAAAAATTGAAATGATCTGCATCAAGATTTTTAGCAGATGTTTTGATATCTTTTTCCCAACGGGTAAAATCAATCTCGAAATTTTTTTTAGTTTCCTTCCTGTAATTTGCGAGCATGGATATGGGCAAAAGTGACATAACATGAATTGACGGGCCTAAGTGATCTGAAAGACAAATGTCAATACTTTTGATCATCATTGTTATGGCTTCATCAATATGGCCGAGACTGTATGCTATCTGGCCTGTATTATATGCAAAAAGCTGCCATGGGTGGGTGTCCATTTTAATGCTGTCAAGCCTTGGTCCTATCCATTGGTAATATTTTTTTCTTATTGGATGATCCTTGACCTGGCAAAAAAAACGGGCAAGTAAAGCATACCCCCAAGGGTCTAATTCTACCGGCTGTATCAGGATATTTTCAAGAATGTTGATTTCAAGATATGCTTTCAGGCTTTCCTCTGCTTTAACAAAATTACCTGCATCAAGGCGGGCAAAGGTTATATAGCTCAGGTGTCGCTTCCATTCATCCTTGAATTCAGGTGTGGTGCCTTTGCCAAGTGCCTTGCAGGCTTTTTGAGAAAGGTTTTCAGATTCTTCAATATATCCTGGCCCGCAAAAAGCCACGTTCTGCATAATCGTTCCATAAAACCGGCCTGTAAGAAGATCAGTGGTACAACCAAAATCACATTTTTGCTTATATTGTGACTCAAGAAATTTCAGTAATCCGGTTAATTCATCGGAAAGATTTTTATGGAAAAAGAACCTGTTGTGATTAAAAACCAGTGCATGGTTATAAAAGGTGACAACGATTTCCATATCAGCCTGCAATACTTTTTTTGTCAAACCCAGACCATAATTTTTCCATTTTGATGCATCTTCAATACAACCCAGGTGGTTTGCCAGGGACAGGTTAGCCGAACACCACTTCAAGGTTGCAACAGGTGAAACGTTGGACAGTTGGTCAAGGACATTCTGTTTTATCAGTTTACTGATCGCCTTGCCTTTATCAAGCAGATACCCGTCAACAATTTTTTCAAAATTAGATGTAAAAATAAAAAAAAGTGAGGGATTGTTAATCACTTTATATAGTGTTTTGTCAATTGAACGTTCATTTTGTATCCAGGTTATCCATTCAGCAGGAAGGTTGCCGATATTTTCAGCAAATAGTTTTGGGTCTTGGATTATATTAGATAAAAGTGATAATTTTTCTTTGTGTTTTTCAGAATACAAAGAAAAAAACATCCAGGCCTGTTTGAAATTAGAAACTGGAATCAGTACTGGCTTTTTTTCTTTTTGGACAACATCGTTGGCAAAAGGATAAAGCAACCCATCAAATCTCAATTCAGCACCCATAATTTTTTTATCAAGATGGCCAATCTTTGTAATGGTTCCATCCGCCTCAATACCTCCGGTAGCCACAAGTTTTGTGGTTACCGGTCTTGCCGTTAAAATTCGGGTAAAACCCAGGGCAAGGGGAAGTCCCAGGGAGATATCCTTAAATTGGACCGTTTTTCCGGGAATGGTTAAGGGAAAACATAAAAAAAATTTCTTTCCAACCGGCTGTACAAAGCTTGTTGCCATCTGCTTTGCCTTTTCAACAGCCTGTAACAATGTATCGCTCAATATCGGCTGAGCCCACTCAGGAATCATGTAGTATTCCAGTTTTTCGTCCAGCAACCCGATTATAAATAATCGGATACCTGCGGTGTTATTTCCTGTAAAAATGACAGGTACTGAACACCAGGAACCCATTTTGGTCGACCCAAGGCTAAGTCCAAGATATTTTTTTACATCTAACGTGTCAGTTAAAAAAGATTCTGCCCAGGAAGGCTGTCCACTTTCTTCTTTTAATAAAAAACTGGTTAACAGGTAGAGGTTAAAAAGTTCCTTCAAGCCTTTTGATATCGCTCCAATGCTTGTTATTGCCTGATATTTGTTTTTAAAGTCCTGGTGTGAAATTTCCTTAAAGGGTGAATAGCTACAAGTTAAGAGTACATCTTTAAACATTATATGATGGTTTTGTGCAAGGAATTCAAGGCTTGAAATATTACCGGAACTCATGAACGATCCTTTTCACTGATATCATCAATAATAATAATTGACACACAGTCGTCTTTTCTTTTTACCCTGTCAAATTGTGCTAAAAAATTTTTACTGATACCATCCCAGGAGCATTTTCCAGAAGTCGACGATCTGTTTTTTTTATCTGAAATAAAACACATGAAAGAAAGTTCCTTCATACCCACTGCAAGACCTGGAATTTCCCCTGTGACGGTGTATCCTTCAGATGATGATTTTTCATGAAACACTGGACATTCAACTGGTTTTACGGCTTTTATTTCCCCATCCCGAATACATAAGCATGCAGCGATGATCTCTTTGTGATCATCTGCTGAAGCTGAAAGGCGAATGGATTCCGGTGCAAATCGAAGCAAAGCAAAGCATTCCTCTATAGTTTCTGGTTGCCACAACCATTCAATATCACCCTTAACCTTTTTTATTTTTCCAATAAGCGTATCAATTGAACAGTGGGCAAAGGAAAAAATATTTGAAGTCTGTTTTTCCATAAGTTCATTAACTGCCTGAATTGAAAAAGAATACCCGGTTTTTATTTCAAGCTCTTGAAAATATTGTCTTGGATCATCTTCGATAAGGGGTAAAAGGCGGGGCGCCCAGTCAGGAAGGATATTGGGATCTTCATGCATTTTCAGTGTCTGGTCCACCACATCATCAGCTACTTGTCCCAGGCACTGATCAAGATATTGTTTTTTAAGTATATATATGTTCCAGGGTTCGATAAAGAATTCATAAGATCCCGTTCTGAGCTTTTCCGGAACCACAAGATCCCCGGGAGAAGCAAGATATATATCATGCCAGGTCTGAGCAACCAGAATTTCATCATCAATTTCGCTTTGATCTTTCAGAACAATTACAAGAGGCGCATTATAATAATAGCCTTCCTGCCAGCGACAAAAGTTTTTATTCAGAATCCTTAACTGGCCTTTCTTGATATTTTTATAATCATCTTGATTGTTTGACAGGTTGAACTTTTTTTTAAAATCTACAGATAATGCATTCCATGCATCGATTTCATTTTTAATATCAGTGGAACAAAAGGGGCATATGTCCCTATGCCTTTTGTTCTCTGTCTGATAGTCTTTCTGGGTCCTGACATCTTGTGGAGGGCAGGTTCGGATTTGGGTGGCAAAGGCCAGTGCCTGTTTTCGAGTATACATTTTTTCCCTTCTACAAACGCTTATAAAAAAAATCACCAGGTAAGTGTGTTTACGGATATATTCTTTTTTTTTTTAAAACCAAGGTCAGTTTAGCCCCCATTGACCATTATGGTTTGTTCAAGTTTTTCACACAATTTATTTGTGAAAAATCGGAAAGCATCAAGATCAGGTCTTTCATTTTTCCATACGGGTTCCGGTGAAAGCCATTCAAGAGGTCGTAAAAATGTTTTAAGCCTGGCCCTGAGTTTATCCCTTTGATATGAAAGGTTGGCTTTCCTATCCATTAATGCTGATATTTCAATGCTTTTAAGCCCCTGGCATTCATAATAATAAAATATCTTTTTTTCTTCACCCTGGAGAATATTAAAAAAATTAACAGCCCATTTACGGATGTACGAAAGCTTTTCACTATCCGGCCCAGGATCATCAGCTTTATTTATCAGGGGGTTAAATTGATATTTTTTTTCTTCACTGTTACCAGTTAAGGGAAAAGACGCTATTGAAGCACTCAATTGGACATATTTATTTATCCAGGAAAAAAAATCCCTGATACTTATTCTGATATGTGGCTCAAAAGTTGCTGCGGCACTTTCTTTCCAGAAATAAACTGCCAGTTTTAATATGGTTTTCTTTTTTGTCATGGATTTATAATTCATTGGAATATCGTCAGGAAAAGCAATTGCCATCAGATCTTCAGCCAGAATAATAGTATTGGGTTTTGTATCTGACATGCCAAAACATAACCCCCTGCTCCGGGATTTATATTTTTTCAACTCGCTGGACTCGCGCAAGACGACAGAAACACGCCTGTAAAAATATCGCCATGCATTATCATAAATATCCTTGCTTTCCTCCTTGCTGCGGACTCTTTCAATGACATGGTTTAAAAATCCAGTGCTTATGTAACCGGCAAGACCTCTGGCACCCTGCAAAAGGATTTTCTGAATGCCAGGCTTTTGAAGGATAAAAGCCAGAAGTTCCTGATAAATTTCCCGTGCATCTGATAATTGCAGGTTCAAGCCGGGCAAAGAAATATTTTGAAAGGTCATTTTTTGATAAAGACGATCTGCAATGGTTTTAAGCAGTTTTTCATTTTCAGGTTGCAAAAGCCATTGTTCAAATTTTTTGGGGTTATGCTTTCACTCATTCGGTTAAGTCCTTTTCCCGGTCGAATCGTATGTCATTTTCCGGTACTTCGCCCAGAAATCTCAAGGTACCTGCTTCCAACGGGGGTATATTAAAGGGTAACCTTTCAACCAGAAAAGATTTTTTATCCATAGGAATATCTGTATGCAAAAGCCTTGTTCCTTTTTCGATCCATCTTGAATGTTTCCCTTGATATGTAGATGAGCATGGACATACCTTAAATCCTGCAGATGCACCAAGGGGTTTTAAAGCAAAGACCGGGTGTGTGCCATCAGGGGGTTTTTTGACTACAAATCGGCCGCCCGTCCACTTTTTTAAATTTTTATCAGGAGCACCTTTGAAAAAAAAGTTTTTCCGCCAATATTCAAGGGGCAGGAATTTAACTGATCCCAGTATCAGGTCAGAATTTTTTTCTGCTATGGAAACAGCCAGTTGTTCTTTCCATACATCATTGTACCCGAACATTTGCGTTGCAGTGTGCATCATACCTCATAATCAACCATTTATAAAAGGCTTGTTATCGTACATCTCTTGTATTCTGTCCGGCTCAGGATTGTAAACTATAAGCCTTTTTTTTATTTTAATGTCAACCCTAATTTTTTTTGAAAAATTTAAAAATAAATCCGTTTATCAATATAATGTTAAGAATAAACTAAGATAATAGGTATTTATACCTATTGACGAGTACGTTTAGTTTTACTAATTGATGATAAGTCATTTAGAAGGAACAATAGACATAATATTTTAAAATCGGCAGACATATCACCTCGGGAGATTGAAAAAATGATTTTCGGGAGATACACATTTAAACTCAAGCTTAAAGATGATGCCATCCTCCCCTTTTACAAAGGCTCGACCTTCAGGGGTGTATTAGGGCATGCCCTTAAAAAAACAGTCTGTGCATTAAAACACCAGACCTGTGCGACTTGTATTTTAAGGAAGAACTGTACATACGCCCTTGTTTTTGAAACAGCCCATGCTGTTGAAATGCCTGATCTGTCAAGGATTTCTTCCCCACCGCACCCAATGGTACTGGAGCCGCCGCTGACTCAAAGAACAATGTTTAACAAGGGTGAATTCTTAGAATACTCACTTCTTCTTTTCGGCCAACTGAATCAGAACCTACCTCATTTTATTTATGCATTTGATCAGATGGGTCAGATGGGTATTGGCAAAAAAATTAACGGGAAACGAAGCCGATTTGTTCTTGAAACTGTCAAACAGTCAGATTCAGTTCTGTTCAGTGAAGGGGATGAGTCAATAAATCTGCCTGAAAAACTGGAAACGATTAACCTTGCTATCAGTGCACCAAGGAATAGGAAAAAAATGCTCATAAAGATGATTACTCCTTTAAGAATTTTGAGCACACACAACGGGAACCCTGCCCTTGAATTCCAGATCCTTGTAAAGTCCATGATCCGGAGGACAACTGCTTTACTCAATTCCTATGGAAAAGGGGAACCGGATCTGGATTATTCGGGTCTCGTAAAAAAAGCGGGAGATATCAAGATAACAGAAAATAAACTGACCTGGTTTGACTGGCAAAGGTACTCTGCAAAGCAGGACAAAAAGATGTTCATGGGAGGTTTGACAGGTGAAATAGAATACAGGGGAGACCTGGCCCTTTTCATGCCTTTAATTGAAGCGTCAGAAAAAGTCCATATTGGTAAAAATACATCTTTTGGGCTGGGAAAAATAGCAACAAAAAATGTTGATAATAAAAAAGGAGAAATAAATGGCATTTCCTGTTAGCAAATTTAAGAACATATGTGAGCATAAATTTAATATTGAGATTGTCACTCCGCTTTTCTCAGGAAGTGCCGGTAAAACTGATGCTGAACTTAGACCATCGGCTCTGAAAGGGATGATGCGGTTCTGGTGGAGAGCGCTTTATGGGAGCGATGATATAAAAAACATGAAAGAAAAAGAGGCTGCCATTTTTGGTGATACTGATTGCAAATCAGATGTGGTGATTGCATTTCATGATAAAGCTAATTGTAACCCAGTTAAGAAAGGTATTAATAAAGGAAGAATATTTACAGCAAAAAGCAAAGGGAGAACTTTTCCCATAAGCATTATCGAATATCTTGCTTATGGTTTGTATGAATATCAAAAAGGGAAAGGAAATGTTTTTATCAAAGAACATTTTAAACCTTTACAAGGCCGAGCATTTTCTTTGCAGATATTTTGTTCTTTAGACCATGAAGATCAAATCATGAGGTCATTAAAAATGCTACATCTTTACGGTGGGCTAGGCGCAAGGAGCAGAAATGGTTTTGGAAGTATATACATTAATGGAATTACAGACAAAAAGCCCATAGAAGAATTTCAGAAAATAACACCAAGTTCAAGAAAAAGTTTTACCTCTTTTTCAAAGGATGCCAGACTATTCCTTTTTAAAGAGCAGAATACATGGGATGATGCCTTATCAGATGCAGGCATGGCATATAAATCAGCAAGAAATAATTTGGAAAACAGACATATTTTTGAAAGACGTCAGCTTATTGCTAAGCCAATCATCGTAAAAGGAGAGATCAATATCCCAGACCGTCATGCCAAACCCTATTTTCTCCATGTCCATAAAACAGGAGACAATAAATTCAGAGGGCAGATCCTGTTTCTGCCCTATCAATATTATAAGGACAGCAAGTTACGAGAATATGACAATACGTGTAACGATATGAATAAAACCATTAGAGAAGCGGATAATTTTGTTAAGGAAATTTCAGCTTCCAGGGAGGGTGCATGACCTTTTTAACACCAGGTACAGAATACTGGAATAATAAATTTGCAGCATTTATGCATGATCCTTTTGATAAGGTGTTTCAAATCCCGGGACATGAAAACAGGGCAGCAGAACTTATTAAACAATACGGACTCGCCATGCCCAATGATAAATTCTGGCGAACCGCCGATGCCATGGCCGCTGGATTTGAGCGGGGACAGGTTCCGTCTTACAGCAAGGATGAAAACAAAAATGGAGCTATAGATTATTTTGCAAATCCTGTACTTACCCATCCAACATCAAATTTAGATTCTTTGAAAATCGGTCTGCCGGAAAGTCTCAGGGAACTGCCCAGAGAAAAGGCAGTTCAGACAATTTATGAAAACTTACTTGGTGCGGTGAAAAAATGCATTGGAAAAACAGATGATCAGTCCGGTTATTCAGGTAGGTTTAAGGGAGAACCGGACCTTTTTGCCAAGGCAAGGTTTTTTTATACTCATTTGAGACTGCGGTTTTATCTTGCCCAAAATAATGTCGCTTCCCTGGGTGGCTTTTGGCACAGGATTCCTGCAGATTCAAGATTCCCAGATCATTCCATATGGCAGCATAATGCACTGACATCGGCTTTTTATTCCTGTATGGAACTTTCCGGTCAGAATGATGATATAGGTATGATGATGTTCAGTATAACCCCGGTTCAAGCGTTCATAGGAAGGGCAAGAAAACTCAGGGATTACTGGACAGGTTCAGTAATTTTATCCTGGCTTGCCTTTGAAGGCATCAGGTGGGTATGTGAACATCTTGGTCCTGATCATATTCTGTATCCTTCTCTTATTGATCAGCCCCTGATGAGTGAGTACCTTGAATCTGAGTGGAGAATGGATGATATCAAAAAACCTGAAGGTTCAAAAGACATAGCTTCTTTTCCCAATAAATTTCTTTTTCTTGTTCCCCAGTCCCAGGCAGAAGATATAGGCCGACTCATTAAGCAGCATATTAAAGAAGAGTGGATTAAGCTTTGTAATGCAGGGGAAGGTGTAATAAGAGATGTTTTAAAACTGGAGAAAGGCCGGGCCGACGACCATATCCATTCAATGTTCCAAAGACAGACCCATGACTATTGGGAATTTGACTGGGCATCGGTAAAAATGCTTTCTGGTGAACCTGGGTCAAGAGATGAAATGGTTAAATTCCTGCCGGAGGGTTTGTATTCTGACCAATCAGGAGTTCTTGAAATATTTAATGAAATAATTAAAGATAAAACTTACTATGACAAGTCTGGCAAGGGAGTGTTCTATTCTGTGACTCATTCTCTGGTTCAATCTATTCTGGCTGCCTCAAAAACACTTAAATTTTCCAGAAGAGCAGAAGAAAATGGAGAAAAATGTCATTTGTGCGGTGAATTTGAAATCCTTCATTCAGAGGCCAATACTACGTCCATGGGTGCGGGTGCCTACAAGGAAGCGATAAAAGATTTCTGGGTACTTCTAAAAGATAAATGGGCAAGGGATTCTGATTTTGGGAAAAATGCTGAAAAACTTTGTACTGTCTGCCTTATGAAAAGAATTTTGTACCGAGTGTTTGAATCACCACAATCCCAAAATACTGATAATCATGTTCTTTATAATATGTTTCATAAGAATGAAATGTTTCCGTCAACAACTTATATCAGCCTGTTTAATTATTATAAAAGGCAGGGGATAGATGATCCAAAACAAAAACAGAAGGTAGCCCAGGACCTGTATGAAAACAGTGCAGATATCCTGGGACGGGGAAGCAAAGAACCAGGGAACAGGGATAAATATTATGCTATTCTCATGATGGACGGAGATAAGATGGGAAGACTGGTAAATGGAACCACCCTTGCTTCAACCTGGAAATCAGTTCTGCATCCTGATATGCTTGGACGACTGGAAAAAGAGTCTTTTGAAGCAAAATACAGAGACAACTGGGTGAAAATTTTCAAAAAGTATCCACGGCGTTTGCTGACACCAGCCATACATGCAGCAATATCAGAATCGTTGGGTGATTTTGCCATCTATGGTGTTGCATCTATTGTAAAAAAATATGATGGCCGCCTGATTTATGCAGGGGGTGATGATGTATGTGCTGTCCTGCCTGTGGACACAGTATTATATGCGGCTCGGGAAATAAAAGACTATTATAATTCAGCCTTTCAGATCATCCAACCTGATGGATCAAGTTTGCAGGTCAAAGATAAATGGCCGATCAGTGAGGGAAAATTATCAATCAACCTTGGCACAGGAAAAGATATCTCTATATCAGCGGGTATTTTGCTTTGTCATCACAAGGAAAACCTTTCTCAAATGATTTCCAATTCACATCAACTTCTGAATCGTTATGCCAAGGAAAAAGCCGGCAGAAATGCCTGCGCCATAGAGCTTCGGAAAAGATCAGGAGGCTCAAGATTTTTCGTTCGAAAATGGGATGATACTGTCTGGGATTCTTTCACTACCATTGGCAAGGCTTCGGCAGGTGGTGTTAAGGATATTGAAGCAGTATCCAGATCCCTGGTTTACAGATTGGAATATTACAGGGATGGCATTGAAGCCATTATAAAAATAGAAGAAAATGTTGACAATAAACTCTTGACTGCCTTTATTGAAAAGCAGCTTGAGCGGTCATCTCTTGGTAAATCCATTGAAAAAGAGTTTGCCGGCAAAATAGCCAATATCGTAATAGAAAAAAATCAGGAAGGAGATCCGGAATTCAAGCCGGAAGGGCTTATTGTGGGATCTTTTCTTTACGGAGGTGAAGCCAATGAACACAGGGCATAATAAAACATGGTATAAAATAAGACCTGTTGATACCTTTTTTTTCAAAGGATCAACTCCTATGGTTATGGGTGAGAACCACACGTCAGAATTTATTTTTCCGCCTCCCGCAGGAGCCATTGCTGGAGCTGTCAGAACAGCGGTGCTGCGGCAGCAGGATATCGATTTTAAGACTTATACGTCAAAAACATACGACAACGCTGAGATTATTTCTGCCCTGGGTAAAGCTTGTGATCCTCCTCCTTTTGAGATACTTGGTCCAATACTTTCCAAGGCAGGGAATATTTATCTTCCTGCACCATTTAGTTGGTATATGGAAAAAAATGATACTTCCAAAGAAGCAGCCATACCTGTTTATAGAGGAAAACCTATTGAATCCTCCTTTATCAAAACATCAAAGGGCAAAAGTTTTTATATTGCCAGAGGAAGGGACGGAGAACTTTTGAGTATGGGCGGCAGATGGATAAAGCTGAATGATTTTTATTCCAATGGTGAATCAATCAGGGTACGGCCGCTTGCAGATTTCTTTGTCGGCGAACCCAGAACGGGAATAGCACTGGAAAATAACAGAAAAGTAAGAGAATCTCATTTGTACACATTTAACCATATCAGGTTTAAAAAAGATGTAGAACTTGTATTTGGTATAAGTCATAAGGGCCAACTGCCTTTTTCCCCAAACGGCATTCTACAGTTAGGGGCTGAAAAAAGACTGGGATGCTATGAAACCATTGAGATTGATATTTATGAAAATCAAGAGGGTGCAGGTAGCTATATGAGTCTGTCATCCTTAGTCTGTAAGGATATTGATGAAACATCTCTTATTGCAACAGGCAAAATCCAGTATATTGGCGGATGGGATATGAAAAAAGGTTTTCATAAGCCTTCTTGTGAATTTTATCCTGCCGGCTCTGTTTTTACAAAAAATCTAAATGATAATCAGATACCTATCAAGGGAGAATAATTATGCATAAAAAAGAAATTACTTCCATGGCAAGCCTTTATGCCATTTCACCTGTCCATGCCGGCAGCGGCATGTCCACCGGAGCGGTTGATCTGCCCATCCAGCGCGAACGTCATACCAATTGGCCCCATATCCAGGCTTCTGCTGTTAAAGGAGCCATGAGGGCACATTTTAGAAATTATGCCCGGGAGAAAGATTCCATAAATAAAATATTCGGCTCTGACAATCAGGACAGAGGTTATGAAGGCCATGATGGGGAAATCCCAGGTTCCATATCTGTGTCTGATGCAAAACTGCTTGCTTTTCCGGTTAGATCCAATATCGCACCTTTTGTAATGGTTACCTCCCCTGCTGTCTTAAAACGCTTTCAGAATGATCTTTTGATGGCAGGATTTTCCGATGAAATAACCTTGCCAATATTGGAAAATGAAAATGATGCAGTGATGCTGAACTGGCAGAAAACACATGGTAAAATTCTTTTGGAAGATGCCGTGGTAGTAGACGTTACCGTGACTGTGGATATCCCTTTCCTGACTCAACATTTTAAGGATATTGAACATCTTTTGCTGGTTTCAGATACTTTGTTTGATCATATTGTGACCAATTGCACTCAAATTCAAACCCAGATAAAAATAGATCATGAAACAGGAACAGCCCAAGCCGGTGCTTTACGCTATGAAGAAATGCTGCCTTCGGATACTGCTTTGTATGTTGTAATGCATTATAGCAGGCACAGCAATGATATTCAGGCTTCCATGATAAGGGAATTCATTGAAACAAACATTAAAGACTTTATGCAGGTCGGAGGTGATGAAACCCTTGGTAGGGGTATCTGTAAACTGGATTGGATACCAGGGAAGGATGGTGATGTATGAGAAAGATGAGAACACTTGGGCAAATGAGATCTGAGTTTGCTTTGAAGAAAGTGCTGGAGAATCAGACGCTTAAAACATTAAAACCCTTTTCCGCGGGTGCGCCTTCAATGATCCTGCAGAATGGCTTTGGCCAGGCCCTTGCATTCTGGGCTGCAAAGGGAAAATATGAACATATGGCGTTGTTGACTGTGATAAGGGAATGGTTTAATAAAAATGGCAATGATTTTTTTAAAAGCAACACACTTGAAGAATTTATGATCAAAATATCAGAATCTTCCCAGCAGGATTACTTTGAAGCCCAGCAGGAAACAATGCATCTTCTTGAATGGGTCAAGCGATATGCCAATGCCTTTATCAAGGACATTCAAAAAGAGGAGGCTTAGATGACAAAAGATCCATTTTATCCTTTTCACAGGGAACTTCACGATTTTGCAGATCCTGCTAAATTTTCTCTTGGTAATTTTGGTTTATGGTACAATAAACTGATTCCCAATATCGGTCCTGCATCAGATGATAAATGGTGCGCTTGCGCCAAAAATGGAGAAAAAAATGAAAGAACCGAATTTTATAAAAAAGTTTACGATGATATGAAAAAAAATTCGGCAGTGGCTAAACTTCTTGAAAAAAAACACTGTTTTCAGATGGACTATGTTAGACGTATGGAGCAGCAAGGCTTTCTTGCCTGCGCTTTTACCGGAACATTGGATTCTGCACTGATAACAGGGCTGGGGGAAGCTCATCCAAGCGAAACTTCGCTTGTGCTTGACCACACCCTTGGTATTCCATATATCCCTGCTTCAGGTATCAAGGGAATGGTGCGTTTTTCACATTCAAAAGGACTTTTGTTTGATAATGACGGACATTATACAGACATCTTTGTAAACGAAATTTTGAAAAAAGGTTCTCCAGAATTTATTCTTGATGAGGCAAATAAAGAAACTCGCATCCCCTTGTTTTTTGGCGGGAATGCTGAAAATAGCACCAATAAATCCATTGATAAAAGAAGGGGCAGCGTTATCTTTTTTGATGCCTATCCAGTAGCAGTACCGGAACTTCATTCTGACATCATTAATCCCCATTATTCACAATATTATGGTGATGACAATAAGCCGCCGGGAGATTATCTTGATCCTGTACCAGTCAAATTTTTAACTGTTGCCCCTGAAACTTTGTTTGTATTCAGATTCCTTTTTGATCCAGAATCAGCAGAGCATAAAGATCAATTTTTTAAGGCTGTGAAAAATGTCTTGACAAAAGAGGGTATTGGCGCAAAAACAGCCATCGGATATGGCCGGTTTAAGCAGATATCGGAACAGTCGCCTAAAGTATTAAATGATGCATTTAAAGAATATTTAAAAACCACTTTATCGGAAAAAGAAAAACAGGAAAGTGAAATAAATGATTTGATATTAAGGATAAACAAAGTTGAAAAAGGAAATGCCAGCATTATTGATAGCCTTTTCAGTGAATGGCAGAGCAAAACATTCATGCTGAAGGATACTGGAATAGCCAAAGCTTTTTCTACCAAGGTAAAGGAAAAGAAAAGTTGTGGAAATATCACCAAGCAATATGCGGTTATTACTGAAATCCTAGGTACTAGATCGGAAGTGGAGACAGTTGTAAAGACACCCGCAAAAGAGGTTTTACACAAACAACTTGACAGCACAATTATTAACAAGCTGGAGGCTATTATCCAACGAGGATACTGTGCCAAAAATGAAAAAAATAAGATTTTGAAAAAATATAAAGAAGATTACCCAGACCTATGCTCAAAAATAAAGAAATTATCTGCAAAAAACTAATGAGGTGTTGTGAAAAATATGCAAGAGAAAAGAAAAATACTCCTGTTATTTAACCACCAGTTTACCATTGGTCAGGAGGAAGATGCAAGAAGGTCTCTTGGTGTAAAAACGATTCTTGCTTTGCCGGATCATTTGAAAAAATTATGGTCTCAGATTCCTCCGGAGAAGGAATCCATAGAGGCCTTTCTCATGCCTATTAAGGACTGGACACAAAGAAAAGCGTCTAACAGAGATTATGTATTGATACAAGGAGATTTCGGCGCCACCTATTTAATGGTAAATTTTGCATTTGAACAGGGTCTTCTACCTGTTTATGCCACTGCTGTCAGGAAGGCCTCTGAGAAGATCCAGAGCGATGGTTCTGTAAAGATGGAACACGTTTTCAATTTCTGTAGGTTCCGGAAATACGGGCTGTAAACGCCAAAAGGATTGATTATGTTTTTTCTGGTTTGTTTTGATATCGTTGACAACAGGACCCGATACAGGGTAGTGAAAATATTGAAAGGATATGGTGTACGTGTTCAAAAATCAGTGTTTGAATGTGCAAATATGACAGAGCATAAATTTTTAAAAATGAAATCCGATATAGATAATGAGCTTGATTACGGGGAAGACACGATCCGGTTCTATCCGCTTTGCAAATCATGTATCAAATCAGTTGAATTTTCAGGCATTGGCATGGTGCCTTATACCAAGGCCTATTCTGTATCATGATGCAACACAGTTCTTTGACAATTTGTGATAAAAAGTGACGGATGCTATGAGGGCTGTTAAACAGGAGAAAGATAAATTCACCATATCATGTAATTCCAAAAGCTTGCATGGATTTTAAGGGGCCTGAGATCCGTCACTTTTGAATATTATATAATTACAGGAAGTTAAGTGAAAAGGGCATACAAAAAAAGTGTGAAAAAAATTATCGAACCACGAAAACCGACCAGGTCCGTTAAATCGGCTCTGGAAACTATTGTCTTTTGGGCATTTCAACTACCCAGGGTCAGAAATACCGCCTCGATTAGAGAGGATTGAGACATAGTTGTGGCGAATACTCCAACAACTATAATAGGTCAGAAATACCGCCTCGATTAGAGAGGATTGAGACAGCTCTGTAGTGTTAGTCAACTGTACGCGTTGTTGTCAGAAATACCGCCTCGATTAGAGAGGATTGAGACTATATGAGAAGGCTAGAAGTCATTAGTTAATTACTCAGTCAGAAATACCGGCTCGATTAGAGAGGATTGAGACATGTCATTATACTCGACGTCGTTGGCATTA
>JABIYQ010000118.1 GCA_018702715.1 Desulfobacula sp.
TCCAATTATCTCTGGAACGGGCCATAGCTGATTACTCAAAAACGTTTGTCAAACTTGAACAGCTTGCAGGTGTCTCCCTGGATAAAAAAACAATTTTCCCTAAAGAACCTAAAGAAGAGGTTGAGCCATGAAAATCAGATATTTTTTGATATTCATAATACTCCTTATCTGCGTTGCACCTTCATATGCTGATTATAAAAGTCTGCAGGAAGAACTTTCTGCGTATCAGCCACCTCAATATTTTTTAGAATCCTTGAAATTCAAGGTTAAAAGCAGCGGGAATGAAAATTTAACAGATGACACTGAGTTCTCTGCCGTAATCGACAGGATCTCCCGTTTAAAATCACATTATGATGATAAAATTAAAAATGACCAAAACATAAAATTTCTAGCGAATTATGACCCTGAACTCTTTCAAAGTCTTACAAAAATATCTAAACATCCGGAATCTGTTAAAGCGCTTATTCAAAAAAGGATAACACTTGAAGAGGTTGAAATTCTTTCTGCCTTAAGGAATCCTGCTATTCTGGCGGCCAAAGCAAAGGTCAAGGCCCAAATCGAATCCTATAACCAGATTACGGATCTGGATGAAAGTTTGAGACAATATTCAGCCTTTGCAAAGGGGATCAGTACTGATAGCGGACCTTTAAAAATGAAAGACTCCATCAAATCAAAATATCCTTATCCCGGACAGACCGCCCTCAAGGGCCAAATAATCAATTCCCAGGTGGCCATTGCCCTTGAAAAATTTGAAACCGCACAAAAGGATATTATCACAAAAATGCGAACGGCTTACTGGGATCTTGTTTTTATTGAGAAATCAACTGAAATCACTTTTGAAATAATCAATGCATTTAATCGGCTTAAAAGTGTGGCAACCATTTTATATAAAAGTGGGAAAACAAGTTTCCAGGATGTTATCAAAATCAATATCAAAATAGCTGTTTTAAAGGAAAGTCTTGTTACGCTTGCCACTAAAAAACGAAATGCCCAAATATTAATTATCGAATTACTTAATCTGACTTCTGATACCAAAACAGGCCGGCCCGGATATAAACACCCGGATTACCAGATCGCGTCTCCTGAAAAATTGTACCCTGTGGCAAGGTTGAATAACCAGGCACTCAAAATTTTAAGACATAAAATCAACAAACTTGAAACAATGGTTGAAATGGCAGAATCAATGATCCTGTCTCCTTTTACCCTGAATCTGTCCGCATATGGAGGCGACCCTGTGCAAAGCACGGGAGCCGGTGCCAAAAAACTATCGTTTCCTGAAAAAACCATGCCCTCCGGGAAAAACAATGCCCCTGTCAAGCAATGGTATGCAGTGGATGATCCATGGCTCAGACAGACCAAACAAAACCTTTCAAGTCTTAAGAAAACCCTGGTCAACGAAGAAAACAAAACCGACAGCAATATACAGGCTGCCTGGTTTAATGTGGATAAAAACAAAAGAGAACTGGATCTGTTTAAAAACCTGATTCTGGAATTATCAAAATCCGCTCTGGATGTTTCCACCAGGGAATATGAATCCGGCACCACTGCTTTTTCAGAAGCCATTGACTCCTATACTTCCTGGCTTAAGGTAAAACTTCTTATTGCCCAGAAACAGCGGGATCTTTGCGTTGCCGTTGCCAAACTTGAAAATATAGCCGGGAAAAGCTTTTGATTGATTATCTAAAAAGGAGTTTTCATATGAAATTGTTCACTAACAAATATCTGATAATGCCCCTTCTTTTCACAGTGATTATTCTTTTTATCATATTATCATTGAATTTAAGAACAGCCATTTCCACTCCAGGTGAAAAACAACTGACAACAAAAACCGACACAGAAGATTCTGAAAAAAGAAAAATAATTTACTGGCGAGCTCCCATGAATCCCCTTGAAATTTATGACGAGCCGGGCAAGAGCAATATGGGAATGGACCTGGTCCCTGTATATGAGGATGATGTCTCGGAAGATTCCTCAAAAGGTGAAAGAAAAATTATTTATTGGAAAGCCCCAATGGATCCCACTAAAATATATGAAAATCCGGGTAAAAGCAAGACCGGGATGGATCTTATCCCAGCCTACGAGGATGAGTTCATGGGAGGAGTTGATATTAAAATAGACCCTGTGGTTGAACAGAATATGGGTACCAAAACTGAAATAGTTCAGAAAGGCCTGTTAAAACATTCCATCAAAACCTATGGTAACATTACAATTGATGAAACAAGAACAAGAGTTGTCAGCCAGAAGTATGGCGGATGGATAGAAAAACTGTATGCCAATTATACAGGCTACCGGGTTAAAAAGGGTGACCCTTTATATGAAATTTATTCACCCGCTCTGCTGGCTTCCCAGGAAGAATACCTGTCTGCTTATAAGAATTTCCAAAAACAGAAAACAGAGTTTAACCGGGATATTCTTGATTCCGCCCGATTGAGATTGAGCTATTTTGATATTGCAGACACGGAAATACA
>JABIYQ010000427.1 GCA_018702715.1 Desulfobacula sp.
GGGAAACGTATCAAATCCATTCATTCCTTTCATTTTGATATCAAGAATAATGCAGTGTACAGAAGTTTTTAAAAGCATGTCAATGCCTTCTTTGCCGTTGCCGGCGACCGCCACCTGATATGTATTGGAAAAGTATGTGGTCAATCCTCTCTGGATGGATGCATCATCATCTATAACAAGGATACAGGATTTAATGGTTTCCGGCGATTTAACAGGGGCAAAATCATTTATCAATTCTTCAAAACTGGGCATTTTTATTCTCTACACCTGATAACAAAGTTTACAATTTCCTGTTTACAAGATTCGTTTTAACTCAATCCAGTTCCTATCAACACTTTGATGGCAAAATTACATCATAAGGTGATAAGTTTCTTATCAGTAGAAGTGCAGGATATCAAGACTTTTTAAAAAAAATATACAGGGTTCCCTTGTCATTGCATCCGTATCAAATCGTTTCTCCTACGCATTTTTTTTCTTTTAAAATTTTTACCTACAGTGTGACTCACAATGTGACTCACAATTTCAGGTTGATAAATATAAGATGATGTTTACGTTTGAAAGCAGATTCACCCAATTTAACCAAAGATTTTATAAGGAGAAGCTCATGACAGATAAAAAAGCGCAGCTCATTAAAAATATTCCTTTTTCCACACCCGTGGATATTGCCGGCCTTGTTGATTATGAAGAGGGAAGAGTTGTTTCCAGGACCCTTTCCAGTAAATCCCATGTTAATATTACATTGTTTGCCTTTGATAAGGATGAGGAAATCAGCGCCCATACCTCTCCAGGTGATGCCATGGTCCAGGTTTTAGATGGTGAAGCTTTAATTAACATCAATGGTGAAAAAATAAATACAACAAAAGGACAGACAGTGGTTATGCCGGCAAATGTCCCCCATTCAGTATCTGCTCTTTCTCAGTTTAAAATGCTTTTAACCGTTGTAAAACAACCAGTAGGCATTGGCGGGATGTAAAGCAGGGAATAATTTTTTTTTATAAACTTCTGCCTGTAACTAAAAACTTCTAAAACTAAAAACTGTTATTATTAAGAATACATGAAAATAAGACGGATTGAAGAAAAATGCACAAAATGCATGTTATGTGTAAAAGACTGTGCTTCTGTGGTGTGGAAAAATATAAATGGTATCCCAAAAATAGTTGCACCGGGTGATTGTAACAGATGCAGTCACTGCCTTTCTGTATGCCCGCAGGGGGCTGTCGAACATGGCGGTCTTGATTGGACACAAATACAAAAAATAGATCCTGATCTTATTGATCCAAAAATTTATGAAACCATTGCAAGGGGACGAAGAAGTGTACGGCATTATAAAGACAAAGATATTCCAGATCAATTAATAGAAAAAGTAATCGGTCTTGTAAATCATTCGCCCACGGCATCTAATTCACAAAATGTAGGGTATATCGTTGTCAGTGATAAAAATATCCTGAAAACTATTTCAAATTCAGTTTTTGGTTTTGCCGTAAAGATTTTTTACTTTACAAAAAAATTCCCCGGTAACCTGATATATAGAATTCTAAAAATTTTCCCGGTATCAGATACCATCGCAAGATATGTAGATCCAATGCAGTATTTCATTGATGAGACAAAAAAGGGAAGGGATTTTATCCTTCATAACGCCCCTGTTTTAATCCTTGTCCATGGGCCGAAAGGTAAAAAATTCTCCAGTGAAAACTGCAATATTTCAGCGGGCAATATAATGAACTATGCTTATTGCCTGGGACTTGGAACCTGTTATATCGGGTTTCTAAATTTGTCGTTAAAGTATAGTAAAAAACTTAGAAAGCATGTTAATCTGCCTGAAAATCGTATGGTTTATGCCTGTCTTATTATGGGGTATCCGGCATATAAACATGCCAATACAGCTTCAAGAAAAAAACCTGCAATAAAGTGGATACAATGATTTTAAAGAATGCTGTTCACATCCCAGGCAAGTTGAAAAATAACAATTATTTACTATTTGTTAAAAATCATATTCCTGATGGATATTTACAGGGTTTGTTCTGGAGTTTGGGACCATATCATCTTTATGAAGGGCCTCACTGATTTCCATAAATTCGTTTTCCCTTGCAAGAAAAGCATTAACAACATCAGGATCCAATAATTCGCCTTTTTCATTCATAATGATCTCTTTTGCTTTTGAGTGACTTAGTTTTTTCTTATAACACCTTTTTGATGTTAAAGCGTCGTAAACATCTGCAATAGCAATGATCCTGGCAGAAAGTGGGATTCGTTCACCTTTTAATTGGCTTGGATACCCTTTGCCATTCCATTTTTCATGATGATAATAGGCGATTTCTTTGGCAATGGTTAAAAATGTCTGGTCTTTAAATTGTTTGGTTATTGAAGACAATGCCTGGCCACCAAGAAGAGTGTGCTTCTTAATCTGTTCATATTCCGGGTCAGTAAGTTTTCCTTTTTTTAACAAAATGGCATCTGGTACGCCAACTTTGCCGATATCATGAAGAATGGATGACTGATAGATGTCTTCAATATATTGAGAAGTGATATAGCCGTTGTATTGCGGCAAATTAGACATTTCCTGTGCGATAACTTTACTATACTCGCGGATCCGTTCAAGATGCCTGCCCGTATCCGTATCCCTGTATTCAGATAATTTTGCAAGGCCAAGTACAATGCCGGATCGGGCTTCCTTAACATCTTCCAAAGATTGAAATAGATTTTTTTCAAGCATCTTTTTTTCAGTGACGTCTCTGGCAACGCCTCTGATTCTGTCTGGTGTTAAATTAAAATCGGCCATGAGAGAAGCAGACATTTCTATGGTTTTTCGTCCCCTGCCTCTGATTTTAACCTCACATTCTATTGTACCGGGGTGTTTCTCATTGTTTTTGATTTTATTGAAAAATGTTTGAAAGCCATCAATGTCTTTTTTATCAAGATGGGATGTAATTTTGGTCCCAATGATTTCATTTTCAGTTCTTGTTAAAATTTTGCACATGGATCTATTTATAAATTTAAAATCTCCATTAAAATCAATTTCATAATATCCCTCTTCAATACTCTCTAATATGATGCGATATTTTTCATCGCTTTCCTGTAAATTATCCTCAGCATGACGTCGTTTTTTTATATTTGTCTTGGCATGGGAACCAAAAGCAATAAACAATGTGCTGACTGCCAATTTTTCATATAATTGCAGTTCTGTTCCCATTATAATCATTTTCCAACCTAAATCAGGGGAGTCAATAAAACGGATCAAGGCATTAAAAAACCAGAAACAAATAGCTATGCCAATACCAAAAGCGACCATTGAATCGCCTAAATGATTATTAATAATTTTTCTTTGGACCGTGGTTTTATAATTAGAAATAGTGCTCATGATTCCTCAGATTTAAATTTTTAATTAACCATCCATGGTTTTCTGATTAGACAGTTTGATATTTCCATTCACAAGTTTAAAAATATTATTTTTATTTTAATGGCTAATCAAGGCTGAGTAAATAAAATAATAAAATAAAATTGATTTAAAAATTTTTATAAGGATATGGAGGGGGGATTACCCGTTCCGGTCTACTTTCCTTGCACTTACCGGTCGGACTATTTTAAAAGATCTAAATTCGCTTCACGAAGCAACAAAAACTGCGGACAAGTATGTCCTCATACTATTCTCAATTTTCAAATTCCCAGCGCATATGGAATATTAATTTTTCGAGTTTTCTTTTTTGGCCTTATCGCCCGGTGATCAGGTTTTTGATAGCACCCGGGATAGATGGAAATGCGGTCCTTAGAATGGGATGAATTAAAAAATTTCCCAAGTAAAGTGCTTGCACAAAAAAATACAATCAATCCGATTCCATTGAGCCATGGCATATAGGGACTGTCAGAGCCGGCAATAAGCAAACCTGCAACCCAGGCTGTTCCTGTAATGCCAATAAAACATTTTTCATATATCGTTTTTTGATTTCGTTGCATTTTTATTCCTTTAATTTTAAATATTTCATCATTTGTTGAAAAAACTAAACGTATCAATTAAAAAAAATCTATTTGTAATCTATCTGTAGTCTATCTATAGTCACGGCAGCTCCAGATGACCTTGCCCACAATTCTTACCCGGTTTGCCTCTTCTTTTTTAAGGTAGATAGGTTCATAATCCTTGTTGTCACTGCAAAGGACCAGTTTGTTTGGATGCTTTTCAACTCGTTTTACTAAAATAGTATCTTCAACGCCCACCGCATATATGGCACCGGCAAGTATATTTTTTTGGGATTGATCAATGAGTACGGTATCCCCTTCCTTTATTACAGGTTCCATGCTTTGACCAAAAACTTCCATGGCAACCATATTCCTGGCAGATCCCTTACTGGCCAGCCACTTTGTTTGAAAAGAAAGATAATCTGTTATATTCTCATCACACTCAAAGGATCCGGTTCCAGCAGAAAGTCTTGCCGCAACTTTTGGAATATATTTAAATTCAACATCCTGGCTGGATTGTGTCTGGATAAATACGTTACCAATACCGCTTTCAATCCATTGGGGATTAAAACCAAATCTTCGATATAACTTAACAATCCATTTGTCTGGAATCTTATTGTTATTTCTAGCATGACTTATACCGGATCGGTTGATTTCAAGTTCTTTTGCTAGTTCAGACTGGGAATTTATACCTGTTGCATCAAGGATTCTTCTCATTAATGCATCTATTTTATTGTCAGCCATATGTTCCTTTTGTTCAGTCATTTATTTCAGGTTGTTTTATTTTTTACACACATGTTGAAAAATTGCAACACTTTTTTTTAATTTTTTTGCTGCGGGTGTTCTGGACGGCTTCGGGCTTAGCATATAGCGGTAATTTTTATAAATAACTACTCTGATTCCGCATGAGTTGTTAATCTAAAAAACAGCCTTATTTTAAAGCGTGATCTTTTAAAAAACAAAATGGATTAATTATTATGGAAAAAATATTTATTTCAGGGGCTTCAGGATTTATCGGCAAAAAGCTTGCTTATCTTTTTTTATCAAAGGGTTACAAGGTGACGGGTATTGGAACTTGTGCCACCCACCCGTTTTCAGAGGCGTTTGAAAAATTTGAATGGATAAGTTCTGACACCACGCTCAAAGGAAAGTGGCAGGATAAAGTTGCCCAATCAGATATTATTATCAATCTGGCAGGGCGAAATATTTTTCATTATTGGACAAAAAAGTATAAACAGGCAATTTATGACTCCCGCATATTAACAACAAGAAATATTGTCAGTGCAATACAAAAGGGTAAAACACAAACACTTTTGACAACTTCTGCCGCTGGAATTTATGGCGATTGTAAGGACGATTTGCTGATTGAAGAAAGGCTGCCTGGAAAAGGTTTTCTGGCAGATGTGTGTGCGGACTGGGAAAAAGAAGGGTTAAAGGCCAAAAAAAAAGGTGTCAAGGTTGCTGTCATGCGTTTCGGAGTGGTTCTGGGTGATGGAGGTGCGCTGTCTTTGATGACAAAGGCATTTAAACTGTTTGTCGGCGGTCCCCTTGGGGGAGGGCGGCAATGGTTCCCCTGGATACATGTGAAAGATCTTGAAAAAGTAATTGAATTTTTAGTTGAAAATAAACAATCCCAGGGCATATTCAATTTTACAGGTCCCACGCCAATCCGACAAAAACAATTTGCAAAGGCTTTGGGCCGGGTATTGGGAAGACCTGCGGTTATGCCGGCCCCCTCTTTTATGATCAAGACAATAATGGGCGAACTTGGCAGCTCTCTTTTGCAAAGCCAAAGGGTGATCCCAGGGAATTTGCTGGATTTGGGGTATCCATTTATTTTCCCAACACTTCAATCTTCTTTTAAGGATATTTTTGGAAAATAAATTTTTAATTGATAATTAGTCTACTTATCGGTTATATAAACTTTATTGAATAGTCATGGATGGGTATGCAATTTGCAAAACATAAAGAAGTATAAAAGTTATAATTTTTTTGAAAATAATTTAAAACGCTAACACGAAGGAGAGTAAAATGGAATTTGGTTCGGTTGAAGAAATATTAAGCTTTGCCATTGACAGGGAAAAAGAAGCAGTGGATTTTTATTCATCTTTAGCCAAAGAAGCAACAAGGGCTTCACTTAAAGAAACTTTTGAGAGATTTGCAAAAGAAGAAGAAAAGCATGTTTTCCTTATTTCAGATATGGCAGGCAATAAAGATAAAATTGATTCCTATGAGTTTAAGAAAATTACAGATCTCAAAATCAGTGATTACATGGTGGAAACAGAGTACGAACAAGGGATGCCCATGCCTGAAATCCTTAAAATTGCCATGAAAAAAGAAGAGATAGCCGTCAAACTGTACTCAATGCTTGCAGGCAAGACAGATAATGAAGATGCAAAAAAAGTGTTCATGATCCTTGTTCAGGAAGAATCAAAACATAAACTTGCTTTAGAATCTATGTATGATGATTATCTTGCGGATCAGGATAATTAGTGTTTGAACGAAAACTCACCCATCTTCTGCGTTGCTGCAAAAGTTTGCCAAATTTTAAGAGTGGCCTCATGTACAGGAGTACACTCCGGTTTCAAACTTTCTTGCGCCTTGTATATGGACAATTTTGTGAGCGTAAGCTCCTCTGCGAGCCATCCAAACACGGGTTTCCGGTCAGGCACTAATTAAATTTTATCATAAGTCGGGTTGATAATAAGTTTATCAACCCGACTTATGGGGTCAGGGTTAAGCCTGACCTCGTCTGCCCCCATCTGCCCATGATTAAAAAAGGAAGAAAAGTGGATTTAAAATATCTTTTCAAACCATCAACCATGGCAGTTATCGGAGTGTCCACATCCCAGGACAATCACCCGGCCAACGTGATCTACAATAAAAATAATCTGCGATATCCAGTCAAAACATTTCCAGTGAACCCAAAGGGAGGCATCCTCAACCGGGAAACACTTTATCAAAGTGTCGGCCATATCAAAGACGAAATTGATATGGCAGTCATTGCCGTGCGTGCAGAGTATGTTCCCATGGTTGTAGAACAATGTATAAAAAAAAATATAAAAGGTGCTGTAATTATATCCGGCGGATTTGCAGAGGTGGGAAATTTAAAATTACAGCAACGGCTGGTTGATATGGCAAAAGAGGCATGTTTTCCTTTTATCGGTCCTAATTGTCTTGGGATTTACGCTCCTGACCATGTTGATACATTTTTTCTCCCGGGAGAGAGGATAATTCGTCCGGACAAAGGCAATATCGGTTTTGTCAGTCAGAGCGGAGGAGTGCTTGTGGATCAGATGGTGAAATTTGCAGGCCAGGGAATTGGTGTGTCTCTTGGTGTCAGCATTGGTAACAAAGCCTATATCAGGGAGACAGATATGCTGGACTGGTTTGATCAGGATCCCGGGACAAAGGCCATTGCTTTTTATATTGAAGGTTTTGAAAAAAAAGAAGGCAGAAAGTTTATTCAAAGAGCGGAACAATGTTCCAAGCCCGTGGTTGTTTTAAAGGCAGGAAAGAGCAAAAAAGGAATAGAGGCCGTTTCCAGTCACACAGCTTCTCTGGCAGGCGATTACAGGGTATTTCAAGAAATCATGAAACAGCATTGCGTGGCTGAGGCAGACAATGAATATGAATTTACCTCCTTTTGTGAGGCCTTAAGCTGTTATCCCAGAGGTATTATTGGTAATGTCGGCATTATTTCTTTAAGTGGGGGGCATGGTGTTATTGCAGCCGATGCCTGTGAACTGCACGGCTTATCATTACCTAAGATAGACACCAAAACAATGGATACCATTAAAGAAAAGCTGTCTTCCGGAGTCAGAGATATTGTCTCACTTGTCAACCCCATGGATCTTACAGGCAGTTCCCAGGACAGCGATATTGTGACCACGGCAAGACATTTGTCAAGAGCTCCAAATGTGGACTGTATTCTGGCCCTGTTGATTCCTTATTCACCGGGTGTCTCAACGGATATCGGAGCAAAGCTCAGCCAGGTGGCCAGAAACGAGGGGAAACCCATGATTGCCTATGTTCCTAACGAAGACAAATATAAAATCATTATAGAAGGATTTGAGCTGAATAATATTCCTGTGGCATCTTCCGTGGAAGGAGCTGTCTTGATGGCCAAGGCTTTGACAAGGTGCAGGCCATGTTGAAAAAAGACAGAAAAAAAATTATTGAAAAAAGTAAATCCTTGGGATGGGTATTGGAACCGGATGCAAAGGCTTTAATGAAATTACAGGGTCTTGATATACCGGATTTTATTTTAACCAATTCCTTTGACACCGCTGATTTGTTCCTTAAAGATTGCGATGGTCCTGTTGTGGCAAAAGCAGTTTCAAAAAAAATACTGCATAAGACAGAGCACAATGCTGTTGTTACAGGGATTAATTCAAGTGATCATTTGAAAATCGAAATGACAAGACTGCAAAAACTTGACGGGTGTGAAAATATCCTTGTTGAACAGATGGTCCAGGGCCTTGAAATTATCATTGGTGCAAAAAATGATTTTCAGTTCGGGCCGGTTATTGTTTTCGGCCTTGGCGGCACTTCAGTTGAAATTTATAATGACACTGCCATCAGGATGGCTCCGATTAAGGCGGGCGATGTCGTTTCAATGGTGAAATCTTTAAAGGCAGAAAAAATTATAAAAGGGTATCGAGGAAAACCGGGTGTGAATATGAAAATTCTAACTCGATTAATGATTAATTTCTCAAATTGGGTCATGGAATTTGAAAATGATATTGAATCAGTGGATTTAAATCCTGTGATATGTACCATGGACCGGTGCATCATAGCAGATGCAAGGATAATGCTGCAAAGGCTAGGTCCCCAGGCCCAGTAAAATCCAGGCCCAGTAAAACCCAGACCCAGTAGAAAAGGAAAGGTAAATGCCGGATAAAAGAAAGATAAAAATACTTTCATGGAATGTAAATGGTTTGAGGGCAGTGGCTAAAAAAGATTTTACAAAAATTATTGAAGGCCTTGATCCTGATATCCTCCTTTTGCAGGAGACAAAACTCCAAAAAGACCAGCGCACAGATGAGATGATTCATATGCTGGATTACAAATCATTCTGGTCTTATTCCATAGTAAAAAAAGGATACTCTGGTGTTGTTGCCTATTCAAAACAAGAACCCCAAAAAGTCACCACCTCTTTTTTGCGACCTGAGTTTGATAATGAGGGGCGCCTGATTCAACTGGATTATAAAGATTTTATTTTATTTAATATTTATTTCCCCAATGGTCAGATGAGTGATGATCGGCTTAAGTATAAACTTGATTTTTATGACTGGTTTTTAAACTATGCCAATAAATTGAAAGATCAGGGAAAAAGCCTTATTATTACAGGGGATTTTAATACAGCTCACAATGAAATTGATTTGAAAAATCCAAAACCCAATTCCAAGCGGTCCGGGTTTTTAAGAATTGAAAGAGATGTTTTAGATCAGATGGTTGATATGGGGTATGTGGACACGTTCAGGCATTTTCATCCGGACAAAGTGAAGTATTCATGGTGGTCATACCGATTTAGTGCACGAAAAAATAATGCCGGCTGGCGCATTGACTATTTTTTTGTGACAAAGGATCTTATCGATAAAGGCGTTATCAAAAAAGCCTTTATCGATAATGATGTATTTGGATCAGATCACTGTCCTGTTGGAGTTATGGTCGAGATCTGATAATTTTATCACATGGAAGAGCAGAGCTCCAAAGCAAACTCCGAGCATTTTAGTTCAATTGCACCTGGAATCAGTCTTGCCAGATCATAGGTAACTTTTTTATTTAAAATGGTTTTTTGAAGTGCTGTATGAATCACATTTGACGCTTCATGCCATCCTAAGTGATCCAGCATCATGGCGCCTGAAAGAATAACAGAACCCGGGTTTACTTTATCCAGACCGGCATATTTTGGGGCAGTACCATGGGTGGCTTCAAACACGGCACAGTTGTCACCAATATTGGCGCCGGGTGCGAGCCCAAGACCTCCTACCATGGCTGCCAGGAGGTCTGAAATATAATCTCCATTCAGATTTGGTGCGGCAATGATATCGTACTCATTAGGCCGCAAAAGCACCTGCTGAAACATATTGTCGGCAATCCTGTCCTTTAAAACGATTTTCCCTTTAGGGACTTTGCCTTTAAAATGATCCCAGAGTTTTTGTTCGGTTATGACATCATCTTTGAAGTCATTTTCTCCAACCTCATATCCCCATTTTAAAAATGCACCTTCGGTAAATTTCATGATATTACCTTTGTGCATGATCGTGACACTCTTTCTATTATGATCAATGGCATATTGAATGGCTTTTTTGAACAGGCGTTTGGTTTTTTTTTCGCTTATGGGTTTAATTCCAATACCTGTTGTGTCTTCATCAAGACTTTTAGTTGTTCTCTGATTTACAAAGGAGATAGCATCTTTTGCTTGTTTTGTACCGGCCTCCCACTCAATCCCAAGATAGATATCTTCAGTGTTTTCCCTGAAAATGACCATGTCAATATTTTCAGGTTCACGACAGGGAGAGGGGACCCCTGATATATATTTTGCAGGCCTGATACAGGCATATAAATCAAGGTCCTGGCGAATGGCTACATTCAGGCTTCTCATCCCATGTCCCACAGGGGTGGTCAAAGGGCCTTTTATAGCGACCCTGTATTTCTGGATCTGGTCCAAAGTCTCTTTGGGAAGCCATTCTCCTGTTTTGTTAAATGCATCTTCTCCGGCAAGGACCTCCTTGAAGATGATCTTTTTTTTATCTTTGTAAGCTTTTTTAACTGCTGCATCCAGCACAAGCCTTGTTGCATTCCAGATATCGGGTCCTGTACCATCCCCGGGGATATATGGGATAACAGGTTTGTCCGGAACCGATAATGATCCATCTTTATTTAATTCAATGATATTTTCCAAGAAAGTTTTCCTAAATTTTAATGGTTAGTCTTTAGTTTTAATGGTTAGTCTTTAAACACAAGTTTTCCGCCGATATAACCTGCAATGCCTGCACAAATCAGCATAATGATGTTTATCAAAATAAATATCAAGGCCTGGGGGGATGATAAAACCTTTGGATCCAACAGAAACCATACAAGACTTATCGTACAGGAAGCCGAGGTAATAGCAGCGGCAAGGATTTTTAATTTAAAAATATTTCTCATGGCCCCATTATATTTTTTCTTCCATTCAAGAATTCCAGTTAAAAGAACCAGGGGAAGGGTAAGAACAACAAAAATAAGGTTAATAAAAGCTACCCTGGCAAGAAAGTCATAATCAAATATCCAGGCCAACAAAAAGAGAATGACTGCTAAAGGAAGTATCCCGTTTGGGGTATGCACTAAAACCGGGTGGGCATGGTGCCTGATAAGAAGCGAATTTATTTTTTCAAAACCTGTTTCTTTAACTGCAATA
>JABIYQ010000257.1 GCA_018702715.1 Desulfobacula sp.
ATAAAAGTGGATGCCATTTGCTCCCCGGAATAATCTGGAGTACTGCTGGCAGGCAAGACCTACTGTGGGCGTATAGATAATAGGTAAAAACTTTGTAACATCACTTGCTATGACTGCATGGGCAAGAACAACATTCCTGTCATAAAGACTTCTGATATAAACAAATTTTTCAATATCACTTTCTTTTTGATCAACAATATCAAGACTTGACTTGACTTGATCTTCAAGGGTTTTTACCCTTGGCGGCAGAAAACCGCTCAGTTTAAGCTTGCGTCTTTCATCAATGGTAAAAGCCGTGCCTTTGCTGATATTATTAAAGCGAAGAACATCAAAACCCCTCAGGTTGATATGTACCCCTAAGGTTTCTCCAAACTCGCCATACTTAAATTCGTAATGATTAATTTCCATAGCTAAAAAAAATTCCTTAAATTACAATTAAATAAAAAAACATCTATAAAAACAGCGATGCGTATTATATCATACAATAGTAATAAAAGGAAAAAATATTGTAATTATTCAGCTCTTACGCTTGAAACCGCCCTGTCGGATGGATATTTGTTTCGATGCTAAACGCTTAACCTCCTGCAAATATCCATCAGACAGGGCTTTGGGGATAACATTTTTTAACGGGCTGAACAATTACAAAATATTTAAAGCCTGATCAAAAGCCTGGACATTCAGGAACCATAAGCTCAATTGTGAGACTCACTTAGAGGCCACTATTTAGTGCTTGACCGGAAACCCGTGTTTGGGTGGGTTTTCACCCAAACACTATTTATGTTTTGATCATTTGACGAAGCACATAGTGAAGAATTCCGCCGTTTTTGATATAGTCGATTTCAATATCAGTATTGAGTTTAACAATAACTTGGAATTTTTTTTCATTACCAGCTTTTAAAACATTTACGGTTAAAAGGCCATTGGGCTTGATCTGATTTATATTGCTGATTTCAAAGGTTTCATCTCCTTTTAACCCCAGTGATTCAAAGGATTCCCCCTTTTTGAAGATCAGTGGTAAAACCCCCATACCCACAAGATTGGACCTGTGTATCCTTTCAAAAGATGTGGTTATAACCGCCTTTACCCCTAAGAGAATAGTGCCTTTGGCTGCCCAGTCCCTTGAAGATCCGGTTCCATATTCCTTTCCGCCGAAAACCAGAAGATCTGTTTTCTCGGTTTCATATTTTTGGGAGGCATCAAAAACATAGCCTTGTTCATTTTCAGGAAATTTCAGGGTCAGCCCGCCCATGTCAGAGACAAGCTGGTTTTTTATCCTGATATTGGCAAAGGTGCCTCGCATCATTACTTCATGGTTTCCCCGGCGGGATCCATAGGAATTGAATTCCCAGGGTTTTACACCATTTTCAATTAGGTATCTTCCAGCGGGATAATCAACAGGAATGGCACCGGCTGGAGAAATGTGATCTGTAGTGACGGAATCCCCCAGCACAAGAAGAGCTCTGGCCTCTTTGATATTCTTAAGATCAGGCAGATCCAAGGAAAAATTTTTGAAAAAGGGTGGTTTTCTGATATAGGTGGAATTTTTATTAAATTTAAAGGTGGTGCTTTCTTCCACATCAAGTTCCTGCCAGAGCTTGTCCCCCTTGAAAATATGGGCATATTGATCTTTGAAAAATCTCTCATGAACATAGGTTTCCACAAAATGATTTATCTCCTCAGCCTCAGGCCAGATATCCTTCATAAAGACAGGATCACCTTTTTTTGAAATCCCAAGGGGCTCAGTTTTAAAATCAATATCAATCCTTCCGGCAATGGCATAAATCACCACAAGGATTGGCGACATTAAAAAATTGCCTTTGACATCCTGGTGTATTCTTGCTTCAAAATTCCTATTACCCGAAAGAACGGACATGACATCCATATCATTGGCTTTAATGGATTCTTCAATAAAAGGATCAAGTGGGCCGCTGTTCCCGATACAGGTCATGCATCCAAAACCCGTATTGTTAAATCCAAGTTCCTGGAAATAGTTCATTAATCCTGAACCTTTCAGGTAATCCAGGACCACTCTGGACCCCGGGGACAAAGAGGGTTTGACATACCATGGAATGGACAGGCCATTTTCCACGGCTTTTTTAGCAGCAAGGCCCGCACCGATCATGGTATAGGGATTCGAAGTGTTGGTGCAGGATGTAATAGCTGCAATTACCACGCTTCCGTTGGTGAGCGCCAGGGGATTGTTTTCGGGATTGATCTGCAGTTTTTTTCTGTTTTCAAGGTCAAAGATTTTCCTTACCCTTTCTTTTACATCTGGAAGAGAAACCCTGTCCTGGGGTCTTGAAGGTCCTGCAATGGAAATTTTAATCAATGAAAGATCAATGTCGATTTTTTTG
>JABIYQ010000075.1 GCA_018702715.1 Desulfobacula sp.
CACCTTCCAATGATACGGGAGTAAATGCCGGCAAATTGATCTTTTTTGATTTTAAAGGCTTTTGGGCAAACCTGTATTTTCCTTCATAATGAAGCATTGGATCTCCCATGGCAATGCCTTTGGGATTTTTGAACTGGGACGTTATCCTGCAGTCAAACTGATCTTCTCCATCATCATTTCCTGAAATCAAAAGTTCCTTGGGACGTCCCTTTAGAAGTTTGATCCCATAGGGGATCTGAAAGTCTGTTAATTCAACAAAATGCCCCTTTTCTTTGGACAGAGATTTGGCAACCTCAGCCATGGTTTCAATACCTGTTGCGCCAAGAAAAAGCGGTACATCTTCCATGGTATGGTCATGGAGAAAGATATCCCTTTCAACATCCAGTACTCTTGAATAGGTTATCCCGGAGTTAGTCTTTTCCACCGGGGTATCCAGAAAAGGAAACTGTGCAACTCCTGGATCGCCAAGAAGACCATCCTTGTCAAAGGAATAATCAAGACCGGAAAATACCATTTCAGACTCTGTCTTATCTAAAAGATCTGCCATAAAGAACTTGACGCCCTGATCCATGGGAAGAAACTGGATTCCTCTTTCTTCAAGTACTGCTTTCACTGTTGGATTGGTTGCCATGCCAACACCGCCCCATGCTGTCCATGCATAGACTTTATAGGTTCTTTCAGGATGAAGCTGTTTTTGTCTAAAAAGGGTTTTGCCAAGGAAATCATTGGCCGCAGTATAATCCACCTGGCCCTCGTTTCCAAAACGGGCAGTTACAGAAGAAAAAGTAAAAAAGTATTTATAGTCCCTGTCCTTAAAGACCTGTAATAGATTCTGCATACCTTTGACTTTGACATCCACCACCAGCTCAAAAGACCAGAGTTCCTTTTTAGGGATAAACTGACTCATTTCCATGCCTGCTGCATGGAACACCCCATCAATCTTGTCATATTTATCGCAAGCCGCTTTTACGGCTTTTGCATTTGTTACATCCACACAATTGTATTCAACACTGACACCCAAAGACTTTAAGTATTCAATATTTTCAACCGATTGCCTAACCCGGATCAGGCGATCAAGAGCCCTTTTGATTTCAATGGGTTTCTCTCCCGGCATATCTTCTCTGAGCTGCACCATGAGATCTGCGTTGCTGGATTTTTTATCCAGATATTTTGGATCTATACTGTAAATATCATTGATATCCAGAATGATCAGATTTGTCTTATACTTTTCAACAACTTTTTTAATAATTTCATAGGTAATGCCGCCGGCTCCCCCTGTTACCAGCAGGGTATCATTGTCTGATATAACCTTTTGTGTTTTATCTGCAATGGAAGGTTTCATGGAAATGACATACCGCTTTTTATCCTTGTATCCAACCTCACAACGGGTATCATCGCAAAGAAGCTCGTTAAGGAAGGTATCCACAATTTTTGCTCTGCTCTTTTTGGGCTGTTTGTATGAAAAATCCACCACCTTTACCTTTGTGTCCGGCAACTCTTTGTTGACGGTTTTCATGAGTCCTGAAAGCCCTGCAAACATGGGATGAATATCGCCGCAGCCTTCCATATAAGGGAATACAACGGAATCAAATGTAATAGTACCGATAAAAGTTTCTTTTTGATCAAGTGTTTCAAACAAAGCTTTAATCATGACAAAAAAAGATTTGATTGTCGTGTTAAGACAATCATCTGAAACCGCTTTCTGATTTTTCCTATTAAAATAAAAATCAAGGGGTGCCAGATGGATAAATCCATTTACTTCAGGATATGTTTTTTTAAATTCCTCCACCCTTTTTTGAGTCGCTTTGACATCGGTTAAGTCAAACTTGAAATCAGCTCCTTTGCCGCCAATGGTTATGACCTCGCCCTTTTTCTGCTTTATTTTTTTAATAACCTCATTAGCAAACCCATGGCTGTCAAGGGAGACGATTATTTTTTTGCCTTTACTCTTTGGTTCACCGACAAAATCCTTTCGAGACAATTTGGGGATATCTGATTCCTTGGCCCTGACAATCAACCGCTTGATAGGGGATGCAGGATCAGGAAATTCATCCTCTTCATTTAAAGATACCGCTTTTACCGTCTCCTGACTCACCTCATGGCTTTCCACGGCTATTGGCAATTCAGTCTGGAGTGTTTGTTCAGCTTTTGCCCGGATAGCTATATAGTCGGCCAGTTTGGCAATGGTGTTCAGATCCCGTAGCTTTAAATCATCCGGCACTGAAAAACCAAAATTTGAGGCTAATTTAGCAAATATCTCAACCTGTTTCACTGTATCCACACCCAGATCTGCTTCCAGATCAAGATCATCTTCCAGCATGTCAGCTGTATAGCCCGTCTGGATTGCAATCACCTCTTTGACCATGGCTGTTACATCCTCATCCTTCACTGACGCAACCAGGACTGCTGGGGTTGATCCTGATGTATCCTCCAGTGGTACAGTCTCAACAGGCTTGTCCGTTCTGGTTTGGATATACTCTCCCAATTTGGCAATGGTGTTCAGATCCCGAAGCTTTAAATCGTCCGGAACTGAAAAACCAAAATTAGAGGCTAATTTAGCAAATATCTCAACCTGTTTCACTGTATCCACACCCAGATCTGCTTCCAAATCAAGATCATCTTCCAGCATGTCAGCCGTATAACCCGTCTGGATTGCAATCACCTCTTTTACCATGGCTGTTACATCCTCATCCCTCCTGGGAGCTGCTGCCACGTCTGGACCTTTTGCAGATTCTACAGATTTTGCAGATTCTACAGATTCTACAAATTCTATAGGGGCTGTCTCTTTAACAGCTTTGGGTACAACTTGTTTTGAAATTTCTTTTATGGTTGCAATAGGTGCCGGCACCGCCGTCATGGAAGACACAGCTGTTTTTACAGGTTTTACAAGCTTACTTGTTTCTTTTGTCGTTTTTGGCAAGACTTCTCCACCAGCCACTGCACAAAGGGTATTATCAATCATCTTAAGTTCAGGATTTTGTGAGCCGGTAATCTGTTTTATCCAGTTCTGGTATTTTACATTACCTTCAACTAAATTTTCTTCCACTCGTTTAACAAATAAAAATGCCAGATGAGAGCCAAACCCGGCGGCAAGATGGAGACCATACTCAGAATTGATTTTTTCCTGACCGGAAAAGTTGAGGTTCTTAAAATGCTCGGGTATCTTTTTAAGATTTGCAATGGGAGGCGCTTTTCTTTTCTGAAGCGCTTTAACCATAACAACATCTTCTATGGCAGCACCCAATGTATGGCCGGTAAATCCCTTTGTATTTGAAATACATATAGAATCCAGATGATCGGCAAATGCAGTCTGAAGTGCTGTAACTTCCGCATCCGCACTTCCTCCCCTGGCCGGGGTATAGGTCTCGTGGGACATGAACAGAAGTTTTTTTGCATAGTCTTCTTTCTTAAGACCATTTCGTTTTTCGATTTTATTGATGAACTTATTCATCTCTGATGCCAAATGTTTCACGTCAATGCTGTAAGTATGAAAGGCTGAATTGGCCATATGTGTTCCAAGAATTTCACATTGTCCTTCCATTCCCCTTTCCCTGACACAGGATTCAGTCTCAATAACAAGCCCCACTGCACCGGCTCCCAGTATGGTTCCGTTCCGGTCTTCATCAAAGGGTTTTGCACCTTCTGAAACCCTTTTTTTAATACTGGCCGCACCCAGGGATAGAAAACCGGAGCCGATCCACTGGTTCTGCCTTTGCGATGTCGCATTTTCACCACCGATAACAATAACTCTTTTGCATCTTCCCACCCTGATCCAGTCTTCAGCAATACCTATCGCAAGGGATGTTGATGCACAGGCTGCGCTGACAAGGGTGTTGGGCCCTTTGGCTTTAATAATCTGGGCAAAATAGGCAGATCCCAAAGGTGTAATCTTACCTGCAAAATACCGGTCAAATTTATACTCTTTAAACTCTTTTTTCTTTCCTGACTTGGCTTTGAAAAACCATTCAGTGATCTGTTCTTTTATCCCAATGTCAGTGACTTTTTCCATGAGATAGTAGTAGATATTTTCAAACTCTTCATAGGGTTTGAGAAAAAACTTTTGATAATAATATTTTTCAAGTTCCTCAATCAGGGTCTCCTGGCTGGGCCATAAGCATGAAACAATCACCCCCGTATCTTCCTGCATCTCTTCAGGAAGCGCAAACCCGTCCGGAATCATGGCCTTGCCTTCCTTCATCTTTTTATACTGCATGACAAGAGGGATATTCGCATCTTTTAATGCTTCAATACCGGCTGCAATA
>JABIYQ010000325.1 GCA_018702715.1 Desulfobacula sp.
ATGGGGAAACGGTTTTATGTTCAATCCCATGGATCTTTTCAATCCGTTTGCACCTTCTGATACGATTCGCGATTACAAGATGGGGGATGATCTTATATCACTTAGTTTTAATACTGATTTTTCAGGAGAGTGCAGCCTGCTTTATGTCCCGAGAAGGGATGTTATAACAGGAAAACCTGATTTTAAAAGTTCTTCTATTGCAGGAAAATTTCATTTTTTTGCAAAGGATATTGAAATGGATGTAATGGGAGCCCTGCATTATAATGAAATGGTTTTAGGTCTTGGCGGTACAGGTTATTTTAAAGATGCAGCATGGCGAACCGATCTTGTCTGGTCAACCTTGCAAAATGGCCAAAACAAGACCGGATATTTTGAATTTGTAGTAAACATTGATTATTCCTGGGTATGGCAAAAAAAAAATTACTATGGTTTTATTGAATATTATCATAACGGCCTGGGGAAAAATAATTATACAAATGCCATGGTTGATCCTGAAGGAATAGAAAGGATTGACAGAGGGGAATTGTTTGCCCTTGGAAAAAATTATTTAAGCGGCCAGATCCAGGTGGAACTTCATCCTTTGTTTAATATTTATTTAAGTATCATCAACAATATCAGGGATCCTTCCGGTGTAATCCAACCCCGGGCTATTTTTAATACCACACAAAATTCAACTCTGCATTTTGGTGCAAGTATTTTTTATGGGGAAAAAGCAAGTGAATATGGCGGATTTTTGATTCCAGGTACAAATTTTTATACCAATGCTGCTCCAAATGCCTATTTGCAATTCACATATTATTTTTAAGAAATTCCATTAAAGGATCACTAACAATTGCAAATCGCCTTTGTCACTTGTTTTTATTGACAACAAACACCTTCATATTTTAGAAAGAATGATGGATATCGTAACCAGGGAGATGAAATGGCTGCCTGTCAAAAATTTAAGTATACAATCATATCTGTAATTTTCTTGTTATTGAGTTTGGGCCAAAACCTTTCTGCCGGAGACTTATTGTTACAAAAGCCCAACGTTTACAACAGTGGAAAAGAAATAACAGGGTGGGTGATGAGTGAAAAACTGGATGGCATCCGTGGTTATTGGAACGGGGAAAAATTGATGACCCGAAAGGGAGTACCCCTAAATCCGCCGTCATGGTTTATTAAAAATTTTCCCGCCTTTGAACTGGATGGTGAACTCTGGAGCAAAAGAGGCGATTTTGAATTTATCCAGTCAACAGTCCTTGATAAAAATCCCGGAAATGGTTGGGAAAAAATCACATATAATATTTTTGAGGTCCCAAATGCAAAAGGAGATTTTCTTAAACGGCTCAACAAAGCAGAGGTATGGTTTGAAACCCAGAAAAATAAGGTTATAAAAATTATTCCCCAGATAAGGATCAAAAACAGATCCGATCTTGATCTTTTTTTGGATGCAGTACAATCAAAAGGTGGAGAAGGCGTGATCGTAAAAGATCCTGAAATGTTTTACCACACCGGCCGGAGTGTCCATGTCCTGAAAGTAAAAAAATTTTGGGATATGGAAGGTGTGGTCATTGGTTTAAACAAGGGAAAAGGGAAATATGCAACATTGATGGGATCGCTTACTTTAAAGATTGAAAATGAGATAATTTTTAAGCTTGGCACAGGCTTTACAGACCAAATCAGAAAAAACCCTCCGCCCATCGGAACAATTATTACCTTCAAATACTATGGTCTTACCAAAAACGGGACACCCAAATTTGCATCTTTTTTACGGGTTAGGAAAGATTGAATATAGTACAGATCATTGTGGTAAGAAACTGAGAGCACCTTTGAGGCATAATTAAGAAAAACTACTACCAAGTATATCCAATAAGAAGAGATTCTTTTAATGGCAGAAGATACATTCAAGATCAGGAATTGTGTTATACAGATGTTTTACAAGAGCCAGATTCACGGGATGACAAAAGAAGCAGGGCAGCTGGATATGCAAGCCCTCATTGCCCGTTCAGGGTCACAGCTTTTTATTTTTCTTTAACAGGAAATTTTGCCCTGAACCATTCAGATCGGCAACATCTTAGCTCTTATACCTTTGTCTAACCCCAGGTGATGAAGAAGAACTTGTCCAAAATTTTACAGATAGAATTGACTTCCTGGGTAAAAATCCGGATCAAAAATTTTACATAAAAACACCGGACATATGGACATAATCCACACCATTTCAGAATGAGTATCGGTTAATTTTTGTCTCCAAATAAAAGTAATTCTGGCTGAGCCTCTCTCAATCAATTATATTTTCACAGTAGTTGATTTCTGAAATTCATTTACAGGCATTAAAGATAGTGATAAACAATCATTAATTTTGTTTTTTTAATTGTCAGATATTCCCATATTGTAAAGATATACGGTTAATTATTAATTTAAAGGATGATATGCGGACAACCGCACAATTACTTGTTAGCAAAGGCGGCATTGAATCGTAAAATTATAAGGAATGGGGCCATGCCAAGGATAAGCTTAAATGTAAGGAACTCGAATTGGGAAACCGTAGCTTTTCTTTTAATCTACGATTTCTTAAGAACTACCGGAAAGGTTTTCTCTCGGAGCGAGTTAATGAGAATAGAGAATATGGATAAAGCTGTAAAATGGCTCCAGCATCTAAACCATAAAAAGTATCCAACACACCCCGAAGAAACATTTCAAAGGACAATCCAAAATCTCAGAGATAAAGGTTATATCATCTTTCATGGTCAGGGCGAATATGAGTTGACCAAGGAAGGTATTGAAGAATGTCGAAGAGTTGCCAACGAATTAAATGTGCGACTTACAAGTATGAATGATACTGTGGAAATGATCCGAGCTAAATTTGAAGCTGAAACAATGGAAAAAGTGAGAGAAATTTTGAAAGGTATGTCGTCAGAGGAAATTAGAGAACTTTTGGAGAGATCAAAACAAAAGAAATAAGCATCTGTAGTAAAGGCTTTTGCTAACATCCGTTTTGAGAGGGGCGTTAGGGATTAGCATCATGCCTTTAGGAATTGCGGAATTTCTGCTTTTCACAATACCCTTCTTTTATTCTTTATGGAGACTATTATACAATACTACTGTGGCAGATACGATCACACTTTAATCCAACTTGGTGTAGATTGTCGCGATCTGATCCCAAGAAGATGTCATGTTGTTTTACCAGTTTAGGGTAGAGGTAGGCCCCGGCAGTTTTTACGCTACCGAGGCCTGAGCAGACAGCAGTCTACCGCACTGAGCTATCCCTTGGCATCGGGGTCCCCCCTCGTATGCCTCTGTTTCACTCAGATATCTCTATCTGGTCGCAATTAAAAATCAATTCGGCG
>JABIYQ010000384.1 GCA_018702715.1 Desulfobacula sp.
TATTTTTGCTTCAGCCCCTCAAAACGTTCTCCAGGGACTTCACATTTTTACTTATTTTGTTCATGATCTGACATTTTTCTTTTTCTTATGCTTTTTACCTCTGGGAAAACATTTTCATGTTATTACATCTGTTTTTAATGTCTTTTTTATGAGGGTTCAGAAAGGTAAAATAAAGCCGGTCATGCATGGTGTTTCCGATGACAAACTGGATGATCTTGAATCTTTTGGTGTGAAAAAACTTGAAGATTTTACCTGGAAGCATATGCTGGATTTTTACTCCTGTGCCGACTGCGGGAGATGTTCTGATCATTGCCCTGCCAATGCGGCGGGACGGCCTTTATCCCCCCGGTTTATTACGATTAAGGCAAGGGATTTGATGTTTAAAAACTATCCCCTTTCAGGCGAGATTTATAAGAGTAAGCTGTTGGTGGAAGATATTTATACGGAAGACGAAATCTGGTCCTGCACCACCTGTGGTGCCTGTGAAGAAGAGTGCCCACTGGGTATTGAATATATTGATAAAATGGTGGATTTACGCAGGGGAATGGTGGACGAAGGCATGGTTCCCCAGTCTCTGCAGAAACCCTTGAAAGCCCTTGAAAAAAGGGGTAACCCTTACGGAAAAATGGAGAAAAAGAGAGCCGACTGGACAAAGGATAAAGAATTTAAAGCAAGCTGGCAGATCAAAGATCTTGCCAAGGATAAGGCGGATACCCTTTATTTTGTCGACAGTATTACATCCTATGATGATGATATGCAGGATATTGCAAGACGAACCTCTATAATTCTTAGTAAGGCAGGGATTGATTTCGGTATACTTGGTAAGAAGGAAAAGGACAGCGGGAATGAGGCCCTGCGGTTTGGTGAGGAAATGCTGTATCAGGATTTAAAAGAACAAAATAATGAAGCAATTACACAAAGTGGTGTTAAGCAGATTGTAACAGCAGACCCCCATGCCTATAATGCATTGAAAAATGACTACACTGACCTTCCCCCTGTTAAGCATATCAGCCAGGTGGTTGCCCAAAAAATTGGTACGGGAGAGCTTGATCTTAAACCCTGCCAGAATCCTGAAAAGGTTTATGTCTATCACGATCCCTGTTATCTGGGACGGCACAATGGAATATATGAAGATCCAAGACAGGCCCTTGATGCTATTGACGGATTAACAAGAGTAGAGCTTGAAAAGAGCCGGGACCGATCCTTTTGCTGCGGCGGCGGTGGATTAATGCTTTTCTATGAACCGGAAGAAGAGACACGAATGGGAGTTTTAAGGGTCAATATGGCTGCTGAGGCCGGAGCAAACGTTATTGTAACTGCCTGTCCTTTCTGCCTGGTCAATATCCAGGATGCGATAAAGGTTGCAGGACAAGAAGGAGAGATGGAAGCTTTGGATTTTACGAAGTTAATAGAGCAGCACTTATTTTAAAATAAATAAGTTACAGGTTTAGAGTAAAAAATTTGTGACGGATAATTGATTTAAAGGAGGCAATAATGGAAATTTTGGTATGTGTCAAGAGAGTACCGGATACTGCTGAGAATGAATTTGAACTCAACAGTGCAGGCAATGATCTTGATCGTGATGATCTGGTATATTCTGTCAATGAATGGGATAATTATGCTGTTGAAGAAGCCATTCAGATTGTTGATAAAGTGGGAGGAAGTGTGACGGTTATCACTGTTGGTGATGATGAATCAGAAGAAGTGTTAAGGCGTGAGATGGCTATGGGTGCCAATAATGGAATCCTTCTTTGTGATGAGGGGTTTGAAGGATCTGATGGCAGGGGAATTGCCACTATTCTTACGGCAGAAGCCCAAAAAGGAAATTACGATCTGATTCTGTCAGGTGCCCAGGCAGATGAAGGGGCAGGTCAGATTGGCGGAATGCTGGCTGCAATGCTGGATTACCCCTATGCATCCCTGGTGAATAAAATTGAGGTTGGAGACGGTAAAATTACAGTGGGCAGGGAGATTGAGGGTGGAAATCAGGAAATGAATGATATACAGCTTCCCTGTGTTCTTTCTATTCAGACAGGTATTAATGAGCCCCGTTATGTAGGTATCAGGGGAATCAGAAAGGTTGCCAGTGTCGATATCCCTGTTAAGGGAGCCGGCGATCTTGGTATTGATACTGCAAGTGTCGGAGAAGCCGGTTCAAAAACCAAAAGAGTTGATTATTTTGTCCCTGATATGGGTGAAGGCGCTGAGATGCTGGAAGGTTCCACGGACGAGATCATTGAAAAGCTGATTGAGAAGCTTAAAGCAAAAGGAGGGCTTTGATCATGACACAGATTTTTGCATATATCCCATTTAGTAACGGTGTGGCTGAAGATATAGCCCAGGAGTATCCGACCGCTGCCGGGAAGATTGATGAGAGCGCATCTTTAACAGCTATTGTAACGGGATCAGGAGCTGATCTTGATAAAGTAGCAAATGATATGACCTCTATTTATTCACAAGTGATAAAAGTTGATCATGCAGATCTTGGCTACCCCAATGCAGAGGTGGTCAGAAAAGCATTGGTGAATATCATTCCTTCCGATGCCATTTTTCTTGTTGCCCACAATACTTTTGGAATGGATTTAGGCCCTGGTTTATCAGTTAAAATGGATTCAGCTTATGCAGCTGATATAGTCGATTTTGAGGGTATCGATGGAACAACTTTGAAGGCAGTGCGTCAGGAACTTGGCGGGGCTGTCAGCACCCATGTGACCGTTGACATCTCTTCCGGAGCAGTTCTGACAGTCAGACCGGGATCTTTTGCACCCGTTGAAAAAGGATCAGCCGGCGGGTCAGTGGTTGATAAATCCAGTGATGCAGGTGATCTTTCAACAAAAAGAAAATTTCTTGAAATTGTTGCAGCAGAAGTGGGTGATGTTGATATTACTAAATCTGATGTGCTTGTTTCTGTTGGCCGTGGTATTGAGGATGAAGATAATATCGATATTGCCCAGGAACTTGCTGAAGCAATGAACGCTGTTGTATCCTGCTCAAGACCGATTGTGGATGCTAAATGGCTCGAGAAATCACGCCAGGTTGGAACTTCAGGCCAGACAGTTAAGCCTAAAGTATACATGGCCATGGGTATTTCAGGCTCTTTTCAGCATCTGGGCGGTATAAAAGGCAATCCGTTTATTGTTGCAGTTAACAAGAATCCAAAAGCACCGATTTTTCAGGTAGCAGATGTTGGTATTGTTGAAGATATTCTTGATTTTATGCCTGAGCTTACCGAAGCAATTAACGATCTTTAAGAATATTTAAATTTTTTTTTTAAAAGGGGCCTGGAATTGTTATACAGGCCCCTTTTTGCTCTTATCCGGCCACAAATGCGTTGCAACTTATCCGCCATAGAATCCATTGAAGCGACCACTGAAATCATTGATGTGGAGATGGGCAAAAACCCGGAGTATTTGACGGTAGGCAAAACACCCATTGAAAGGGTCCACAAATTGCTGTCAAAGCTGCACTCTATAAGGGTTAGCAAGGGTAGGGGCTCCCAGGTTTCCAAAGAAGCGGAGGCATTGTTGCACAAATTTGTGCAACAGGTAGAGTTAATTTTCAAAAACCTGCCTAAGCAATTGAAATGGCGATCTTTTTTGACGCATGATTTGATTTTATTAATCGACATTCCCTTAAAAGTTCAAAAAGCATCCGTAAAACTTGACTTGAACAAAGCCCAGACCAAAGCGCTGGCAAAGCTTGAACAGGTATCCGGCAAGGCGTTTCACGATGTCACCCAAAAAGATTGTATCCCGTTAAAAAATCAAAACAAGCTTCTTTTAACAACACCTGCATTAAATGAATTCAGTGCAAGAGAAATCCAGGCGTTTGCTGAAGATATAGAAAAAACAAATTTAAGAAATCAACAAAGAATAGACACGGCTCAATGCGAATTTCCCACACAGATTAAAATCGCCGTGATGACACGCCTGGGGCTCCCGCTTGTTCGTATTGCCCGGCGGTTGAATATCCACAGGGAAACCATTTCAAAATATGCCCAAAAAAACCAGAGGCTTTTTAAAAAAATTCATCAGGAGTTTAAAGCGGGAACCGCTATCCCTGACATAGCTGAAAAGCATGGTGCTCCCCAGTCCCTGGTATGGTCTGTGGTTTTCCAGGAAAAAACAGACCTGGAACGATTCAAGGCTTTAAACTGGGGATTGCGGGCATGGGATAACCTGTATTTCAATGATGTGGATCACAGGTTCGGCGATCCCTGGCCCGGAAGAATCCCTGCCCAGCTCGTTGCTCACATACTGTTTTACTTTACAAGGCAAAATGATCTTGTGCTGGATCTCATGGCAGGCGGGGGTGTGGTTTCAGACACCTGTCTTGCCTTTAACAGGAGATGCTGGTCTTTTGATATTTCGGACCGGGTGAAAACAAGGCCGGAAATAGAACCCTTTGTGTGGGATCACAAAAACATGTCCTGGCCAGTTAAGGACGGTAAAAAACCGGATCTTATCTTTTTTGGTCCCCCCTATTTTAAAAAAATGGCAGCCCATTACATGAAAGGCAGTATTTCTGATTTTTCCCGGCCCCAGTATTTAAATTTTTTTAAAACGGTTTTTACTCTTTTAAGAAAGCATTCAAAACCCTTCACCCGAATGGCATTTCTAAATGCAGACTACAGAGATTTCCAGGGGGTTGCAGCCCTTGATGAAAACCCGGATAACGCCATCCTGATGTTAACCTATGGGAAACTGCTTGAGACCTGCGGATGGAAAGTCACTCATTTACTGGACTGCCCTCTTTCAACTGAAAGGTTTACCGGAACTATGGTAAACAGAATGCACGAAAAAAGAACCCTGGGTGTTGTCAGAAGAACCTTGATCATTGGAGACGCTAATATCCTTTAAAAAGTATTCATTCAAACGAATTATGCCGAGCAAATCACCTGGAAAAGCCTTGGCTGTGCCGTTGATGAAAACCCGGATATTGGGGTTGGTTATTTTTAAATAAAATGTTGACTGGCAGGGATAGTCCGGGGGCTTTTTTAACCATAGATACCCAACCCTATGCCAGAAGTAAACCCTTCGGTAAGAATTTTCTTATACTAAAAAATGATTTTTCAAATCTGAAAATCAAAATTTTATTCAGCAAAATATCAAACAAATTTTGGATACCAGATATTGTGGCGGGCATTTTTTTGAAAAAATGAAGACTGCACGTTATAGTCCTCCCTTGGGTTTCAGTCGAAAAAATACTTCTTGAAAATTTTAATGATACCGTTTGAATTGTTGAACATTGGAAGAATCAATTTAGATGCAAGTTATCATTGATTCTCGGGAAGGTGAAAATTCTTTAATGATGCCATTATTGAAAATATGCTGTCCTGGCATCACTCGGGTTTTCATGTCTATATCGGTGACAGGATTTATCCTTCCGACAAAATTGGTCTTGGCAGCTTGGCCCGGTACATTGTCAGGGCCTGTTTTTCACAAGAGTGAATGCGTTATGTGCCGGATAAAGATTCTGAATTGGTTTGCCTTGATTCAGAATGAGAAAAAATAAAGGGCAGGAATCAAATTAATGATCCTGCCCTTATGATGTCATTTTATTAATCGTAAGAAAATTGGTGCGGTTAAAATTGAATATGTATAGGAGTTATCGTAAGTTGGCCTCCTATCCAACATTACCGATAGTTCTTAACTTACCTGGAAAGAAAAAGGTAGGGTCAAAACTCTCCGGCTTTATGAGCAAGAGCCGTCCCTTTGCAGGATGAAGCGGCTTGGAGATTTTTTGTTGCTGTGGAAAAATTGATAGATGGGGGTCCGATGTTCCGTTCTCACTCCTGTTACCTGAACCTAAACCCCATATCCACCCGGCCATCTACAAAACCATTTACGATGATATCGCAAAAAAAACGTAAGCCACATCGAACATCACCTTTCCAAGGCGTGATTCTAACAACCCCCTTCACATAAACCAATCACAATCCATATCGCAAATAAATGTCAAATTTGGGGGGTCATGTTTAACCGTCGCGCCAGGGCTAACTGTAAAGGATACTATTTTACGATCGTTTAGCGCTTATAATGACGGGCAATATTCAGTCCTGACCGTAATGGTCTTGTTCGTCGGGTTTGTTACGTTATTCTGATGCATCATGTCCCCCTGCCCAAAATAATCCAATGGTAATAAAAAATAAATGCTACTGGTATCTGAACCATCATCAATCGCATACCACATGCGTCTGATCCTGTCATATGCTCTCTCCTCACAATCACTGTATACATTCTCTTCCCCAGCCCCAATAACACCGTCGCCTACCTATACGTTATTTATTACTTCAATCCTGAACATCGAATTATCGGTCTTCTTAGCCATAAGATATGTCAGGCTGCCAACACAATAGCAATCTTCTTGCGATGCCCTGCTATAACAGAAATCGCATGATATACCAAGGGCTTCCACGAGATCTAACCCTTGAAACAATCTGTGAACTTTGTGTCCACCGCTAATAATGAGGGGTATAAAACGATAACATGATCACCCCATGACGAGTTCATTATGCTTAACAAAACTCATCCACTGGCGGCATTGTTCGGCATACTGAAAAACATACGAGCCAGTCCGAGGGCAATGATGGATATTTGAATTATTCGATCTGACCCTTAAGGACAGCACCTTCCCTGGTATAATCAACAGACTGGCGAAAACTTTTGGCTTGATGCTGATAAGGTTGAGAGCAGGTAACCCAACAATCATTATCGAGATGTTTATTTGTATAAACCAGCTATTAAACAGTATTGTTCGATTCTTGAATTTTCCAATCGTTGAACTGTTTAGAATACCAAACCTAAGTTTGGTTTTCATAATTGCGGAATTTTTTAATTTTTTCAGGAATTTATTGACGAGTTCAATTCTAACACTTGTATCCATAGTCTACGGTATTTTTGAATTTTTCATACCGAGCCTAATAGCCAGTTATGTAGCGAGTTTAGTTTTGTTGCGAGTTACCCCGCCAGACCCCGCAGAGCCCGCCCCCTTTTTTAAATAATACCCCGCCCGCCCTTCGTATAGACCTATTATAGACCTGAGGAGGTATCAGGGCTATGAAAAAGAAAGTACGAAGACGAAGGTGCAAAAACTGTCATGATTTATACAAACCAGATTACCGTAATTTAAAAAGGCAAAAGTTCTGTGATAAGCCAGAATGCAAAGAAGACAAGCAACTGTTCCCTGGTGCCCTTAATGAGAAAAGTTCTTTATGCCCTGTTAACACTCCATCAACTATTGAGCAGGTCCCGTGATTCTGAATAAGATTGTCCTGGAGAGTTGTTTCTTGGGTATATAACCACCTTAAAAAAGCATGATATCCAGCAGAGATGACACCTTTATCTCCTTCGTACTCCTGCCTAACCTTTGATAAAATTAAACCTTCCGCTGTGAATAGGACCATTTGGGTATCGTCGGTAATAGCACCATTTCGACCATATGCTTTTGAATAATCGGTCAAACCCATTTCACCAAATTCGGATCCCCGAGTTTATCTCCGATACCATGATACGTTCCACAAGATGGAGCATAAATAATCGGGTTTACGCAATGACACAGTTACGCATGGCGGCTTGGAACAACAAATACCACCCCAGGCGGCGGTCATTGCATTGGCTTTCCCATTTTTATCGTATGTAGCAACAATTAGGACTGGTGCGGGGTAAACTATGGTTTTGGCTCCTATTGATCTTTTCATTCATAATCTCCTGATAAATAATGATATGTTTAATTACCCGCATTGCATGGAACATGAAATTGGCAATATTTGCATTCTTTCTCTGATCCATCATATCATGATGCTCATCAACATGCAGAATATGAGAAGGTGGTGTTAAGGTCCCTCTCTTCACCCGGTCTTTCCAACGGGAATATGCTTTGTTATGTTTTTCAACAATAAAAGCTATCGGACAATTTGACCAATTTAATAACTCAAGAAGTTTTTGTTCTGGATTCTTAATGAGATTAAAATAATCAAGGTCTATATCGAGAATAGAACTCATGGTATATTAGTAACCCTCATCATCGTCCTCATAATCGTACTGCCGTAATTTGATGCCATTATCTGAGACAATTCGTGGATATATTAAACCCTTTTGGGGGATGACTTTTTTCCTTTTTTTGTGGAACTCAAAGATCCAATTGGCGCCATAATCAAAAAAATAATAGAGTTTTAAACCTTTAAGCGGGTATACATCCTTTAACGTTATGGTTTCATAATCGCCACCATCATCAGGATAACCTGAATTTTGTGAGAATTCTAATTTGCGATTATCCTCATTTCTACCTGCATAAAACTCAAACATGTGGTCATTTTCAAAATCTACTGTATCCTGAATAAAAAGATGTAATTGGTAAAGAGAACATATATCGGGAATTTCAACAACACACTCCCAAAAATTCTTATCATCTGTCGGATCCCATGTATTGAATATTTTTAACGTGTATAATTCAAAATTTTCCATTTATCCCTCTTCCCCGTCTTGATCAATATATTCCCACATTTCATTTTGATGCAACCAGATCGGGTCTGCATTTATTCTAATGAATTCATCAACATCCATACCATCAATGGTTGGCAGTCTCTTGACACGCTTTTGCTTTCCATTGATGAAAATGGTCATATATTCTTTTTGCCTCTTTCTCTTAGCAGCCTTTTGAGCCGGAGTCAGTTTTTTCTTTTGTTTGGTCATATTTTATTTTTTTCATTTTTGAATTGCTCCAGGGACTCTTTCACTTTATTGGCACTCTCTATCGGTCCTAAACCTTCAAGATCAACAGTGATGTCAGCCCTTATATATTTCAAACCAAAATAGGCAATGTCTTTTTTGATTTCTGAAAAACAATGGGTTTTTTCTTTTTCTGTTAATACTTTTTGAATCGGACGAGAATCAATGTCAAAAAACGATATCCTTTCCAGTATGTTTTCCGGTGAATCCTTTAAGACAACTATTGTTCCTTTTGATTTCTCAACAATACGCCAATAAGGATCCATCAAACCGCTTGGTGGCAATGCAATAACACATCTTTTGCTCTGTTTTTTAGATAAAAGATTCTTGAGAGCCTTTGATGACTGTTTTCGAAACGAATATTGTGTCAAAAATTTGCTTTGCAGCTTTTCAATAGATGTCCCGAAAAATGTCTCTATTTCATCATCAAGATCAAAGAAATTATGACCTAACTGTTCTGCCAATATTTTTCCAATGGTAGATTTGCCAACGCAACTAACTCCGGATAAAAAGATTTTCATATGTTGAAGATGCACCTCACACAATTCTGGTGTACTGTTCTTTTATTTCAAGATTGATAATGTTCAATCAAGGCTCTAACACCATCAGACATTTGATCCAGGTGTGCATTTGTTAAAAGATCATATTTTCTGAGAAATTGAATTTTCAACCAGATATTTGATCTGCGCCAATCATTAAAACAGTCACCAACGATCTTGTCTGATTTTTCAATATGTTTATACAGCTTTAAATATTTTTCATGTTCAGATACATCTTGTAACTCTATGTCAATCAGCTCGATATGAAACTTTTTTGTCATAGTTATCCAATGCTTCCTTTAAATTTTTTAAGTTCCCAAAATTGATTTATCAAATCATTGCCCCGGGCAGTTTTTCAAGTTTTGTAAAATACTTTTGGATATTTATCACTTTGGCGTTTGAAAATTCAATACTCTCACATACTTTTTTATAAAAGCCTGTATCTTCATCTATCCATATCACTTTGACCGCCGGGGTCTGATGACCATACCGGAATAATTTTTTATATGCAGTGTTTTCTGAGAGTGTTATTTCAAGCCAGGTGCCATCCTGAAAAATATAATCGGGATTGTAAAAATCATGGGTTCTGATTTTTATGTCATCATGCTCTGATGCAAAATCCAGGTACCATTTATTTGGTGTTATATGATTAAATATTGGTTCTGGTTCGTTTGGTATTTTCAAGTTTTTCAGTATATCTTTTACCAATAATTAAAATATTCTTCCTCGTGTACCGGTTCGATGAATCTCTTTTAATTCATCGAATCTGCCTTCCAGGAATGCACCTATTATCTTTGCCCATTTTTTCTGACATCTTGGCGGGATTGGTTTTGCATAACGATTCGGTTTTCTGATTTTATTTTCCATGTCAGTTTGGCAATTTTGTTAGTATTAGCTTTTTAGAATTCAAAGTTACTTTTTAATTTTGACTATCTACTCCATTAGAGATATCCCATATCAAACCCTTCCAACCTGTAATAATGCCTTCGTCCTGGCATTTGGGGCAATAAAAATTTATTACCGCCTCTTTATGATCTAAAGATGTATCCAGTTTGCCATTACATGGTTTTCGTTTAGGTCGTCTCCAGCATTTTGGAATAGCAGGTTCTTTTACTCCTGCATATATTGAAGTGGCATAGGTGATTATTTCTGTCATTTTTTTAACCTTGTTTCTTAGTTGAGGCACACCAGCTTTTGTTCCTGCAACGTTCAACCAATGCCGTATATTGATTACCCACATATTAAAAATCCTTTCTATGACAGATAATTATTATTCTCATCCGTTCACTTCTGATGAATCCATAACCAACTTCAATAACAGTGCTGGGTTGTGAAATTTTATAATTTTCTTTCTCCTTTATAGTCAGCACCAAGTTTTGAAAAATATTCTGCCAGTAAATACCTGTGGCATGAATCACCCGCTTTACAAAAACACACCAAGGTGACTTCATCCCTTCCCAAAATCTCATTCCAGATATCTTCGTTCTGTTGATAAGATTGTAGCATCAAATTTCTATACAATCTTGAATACTCATCCCATGAAAGTTTACCTTCTTTGGACCTAATGACCATTTTCCAGGAAGGGGCAAATATTTTACCAATTTGGTCTTTTCCTTTAACCGTAATATCAACGCGATCATCTCCGGAATATCTATACTCTGCTGTGTAGAATTTCATAGTTTGTTGTCGTATTTATAATTATTCA
>JABIYQ010000647.1 GCA_018702715.1 Desulfobacula sp.
AATAAAAACAAGGTTCCTTTATTTGAAAAAATCCATGGGAGTTGTCCATTTATCGACAGATGTATTAAAGCCACAAAAACCTGCGTTCATAATGCACCGGAGCTGCTTGAGAACCATGGCCGGTTAGTGGCCTGTTTCAATGCTGAGTAAAAGTTGCAGATGGAGATTGCAACTATATTTCTCCTTACATTCCCTTTGGCTGATACCCCTTTTCCGGTTCCTGAATATATACAGCAAAGGAGCGGACATGTTCCAGAATTATCCCCCGAAATGATGAAGAACCACGCATCAATTCCTCATAGGATTTTAAAAATGTCCTGTAAAGAGGTGGTTTCATTTCCACTGGCCGGTTTTTGCACATTTCCTTTTCATCGGCAAAGGCCTTTTGTTTTAGTTGCCTGTAAAGGAAATCATCCGGCTTGATCATTTTCCGGTTCAACAGGCCCAGAACAAACCGGTCACCGATCAGACTTCTGTATTCTTCAACCAGATCACAGGCAAGGGAAGGCCTGCCATAACTGATTTCGTGGAGAGCGCCAAGATAAGGATCCAAACCACATACTTTGATCGCGGAAATCACTTCATTTGTCAAAAGGGTGTATACAAAGGAAAGCAGGGCATTGACCGGGTCCAGCGGCGGGCGCCGATTCCTGGTCTTGAAACTGAAATCAGGATTCCTTAAGAGATGGTTGAATACAGAAAAATAAATGCGTGCGCCAGCACCTTCGATTCCCCGGACGACGGCTGCTTCTTTAGCTGATGATAAAGATGCCGTCAGAGATTTTATTGAGGCAGCGGCTGATTTAAGCTGAATTTCTCCATAATCCCGGCCCCGTCTGAGCAAAAAGGTTGTCATGTTCCTAAGCTTGCCTTGAACAATCATCTTCATTACCTCCATGCTGAAGGCTGGATCACTTAAATTAATATATTGAGCTTTTCTCAGGGCTACATGTTTGTGTTCGTCAATCATAAGTCTTGCCCGGAATCGACCAGTTGGAGTGATAAAAACAGTTTCCACCCTGTTTCGGATAAGATAATCCATGACAGGGCCACTCAAGGATACATACCCTGTGAGGACGAGCTTATTCAAGCCCCTGGCCGGGATCGTTTCAAGAACTGACCCCTGTTTCATTATATTCAGGCAGTCTCCGCTTCTGGTAAGGTAACTGCCCTGTTCTATTACATACAAAGTTTCCATTTAGAGCCCTAGGATATAAATTTTTCCAACTGAATAATGGCCGTCTTCATATTTTCAAGTGCATCATTCAGGTTTTCTATTTTTCCACACTTTGCCGTTTTTTTTTCTGATATCTTCTGCCATGAACTCAGATGAATCAAAGGATGAAGATATCCCGTATTGTCCGGCTCGATATCGCAATAACCCCGGACAAACCCCGTCAAAGAATGAATCCGCCTGCAGCCAAGGGGATTCCCCCTGAGACAGCTGAGCCTGTAATCCACCACATGGGGGTTATATTCAGCTCCCATAGACATCAGGTAATGGAGTAATTTTCTAGCATCCGGCAAAAACCCAAGCGTCTGGTATAAAATTTTTTCTTCCCGGACTGAAAGCGACGTTTTTCCCCTTGCAGCAGCAATAATATGGCCCATTGCCGGACAACAGCGCTCCAATTCAAACAACTCTGGATACTTTTCTGACATCACTTGCATTTTTGGGTGAAACAAAAGATTCTGGACAATCGTTTTTTCCGGTGCCGTTTTTACCATATCTACAGGGGATTTTTTCACACTGACCAGATAAGCCAGTTGCGATTCAGTATCTTTTTTCAGGCAGGCCGGGAAAAAAGATCTTTTGCCGCTCAACCTGTGAACCCCCAGGGGAAATTTTACAAGATTCCCAAATCCCTTCCCTGTGAGATGATCCTGTTTAGGAAAAACTTCCAGATCAAAAAAAGTCAGATCATGTTTCAAGGATTGGGCAATTCCCAAAAGCGCCTGGCGCACTCTGGAGGCCGGTACAGGGCTATCCATGAAATACCAGAAATGAAATCCTTTGTACCCGCTGACCTCAACAACAGGGTTTAATTCAAGTATTTTGGAAGACTGTCTTATTCTGGATATCATATAAGACTGCTCTTTTTTGAACTGCCTGACAATACTGTCATTTTTTTTCTTTTCCCGAAATTTAGGAACCAGGTCAGCATCAATAACACCGCAGCAGACCTCGGCATTTTTATCCATAAGATAAAACCCATAGGTTTTCAAGCCCTTTAAATGGTCCTCAAGATCCTGCATTCCCATTGGTCGTCTAACAGGGACATACCCTGATTTCCCAATTTTTCTGTCTGCCCACTGCCCTGCAAACACATCAGATCGCCCGGAAAACAATGACAGGTAATTTGTCAAAAGCTTCTGTCTTGTCTGCATTTCCACAAAAGGGTCGGATGCCGGTTTAAACTCTGTCTGGAAACTGTTTGTTCCGGTTATATTTATCTGCCTTATCCATGTATCCACAAAACCGTTTGGCAGATTCTTTTTAGCCCGTTGGATAACTGATACCAGAAGCGCTTTTCTGTCAAGAATATCAAGAAGTTCAATATATTCTTTCCAGGCAGTTTCAAGGTCAGGTGTTCTGGTAACCAGCAATTCATATATTTCAAGTGCTGTATCAACCAGTCCGGCAATCTGGGCCAGCCCTGCCCATTCAAATGCCTGGGTTTGAGAAAGTGACTCCCATATTTCCTTTTTTTGAAGAACAGCCTGACATTTTTCGTTCCCATCATCCTGGATAACAGTTTTTTCAAGCCTTTTGAGTAAAAGGGTATAATCAGCTCCCTTTGACTGTTCCCGTATAATCTGAACTTGATTTTCCATATCTCCCCTTTACTTTGCAGTTCCCCGGATCATGGTAGCAAGCCTGTCAAGTTTCGGAAAAAACCGGCACTGGTCTTCAAGTTCAATCAGAAGACTTTCCGATTCTTTTACCCGTCCTGATTTGAATGTACACAGTGCCTGCCAGAAAAGGCCTTCATAATATGCATTACCCCATTTTTCCCTGAAAAAAGCCACTGCCTTTTTTGCGTATTGCGCTGCATATTCCCAGGATTTAAGGGTATAGTCTATCTTAGCCAGACGAAGCAGGCTGATATGCCTTGACCGTTTGTCCCGACTGACAACATCCAGAAGAACCTTTTTCGCATGTTCATACCGCCCTGCTGAACACAGGACATCTGCCTCCGTCCATCGGTAATAGGGTCGTCGCGCGCGCTCAGGCACTTTTCCAATGGCTTCAAGAGCCCGGTCTGTTTTTCCCATGGCAAGATATGTCCTTGCCAGAAGCTCATATATAAAATCCACGGGTTTGCCGGCAGGACTGCTTTGCAGAGCAAACAGCAGCGCATCCCGGGCCTTTTGATAGTCATCTATATGGAAATTCACCTTACCCAAAGCAAAATATTTAAACCCCAGATCAACTGTATTTGTCTTTTCATCCTGTTCCAGGCATTTTTTAATCTGTTCAAGCGCTGCAAAGCCGTTGCCCGCATTCAGAAGAAGGCTTGCCGACCGATAAAGAGATTTAATATAATTTTTCTTTTCCTGATGCCGCCGCGCCTGTTCTTTTTCAGAAAGATTTTCCCAGTTGGAACATGCAGTGTTGAACAGAACCAGGGCTGGTTTAGGCTTGTTTTCAATCTGGGAATAGAGCATTGCCTGACGATAAAAATTTGTCACGCCGGATGGACGAAGGCTCTGGGCTTTTTGAAAATTTTCATGGGCAAGGGCAATACGTTCCACCCTGCTATTCCCGGCCAGAAAAATCTCCTTATTCTTGGCAGCATACAATGAGTTATAGGCTGTATATGCCAGGGAAGCACGAGAGTAAAAATTATCCGGTTCTAATTTCACACATCCCTTAAGAACCTTTATGGCCTCATCAAACTGCCGTACCTGTCCCAGGGCAAATGCTGCCTTTTCCCTTACCCTCAGATCCATGCCGGCCTGTACAAGCTCGGGAATTTTTTCCTCTGCCGGGTGATAAAGACTTATGATGTCATCCCACCTGTTGCCCCGGGTCAACTCTTCAATATCAGCAAGTATCCGGTTCCGACTTTTTTTAAGGTATTGACCCGCTTGAATGCCGAACAATTCCTTTTCGTCAAACAAATCTGATTCTGGAACTTTTTGAGTTTGAACCCGTGTTTCATTTTCAGGTTTTTGAATAATTCTTGCGGCTGCTTCCAGTGTGACCATAATTGTCTCCTTTCATGTTTAAAGACAATTACGGCATTAATTTAAAAATTTTCAAAAATCAGGTAAAAATATACACTAAAAAAAAATTTTCTCATTTAAAGAGTTCACAACTAAATGTAAATGTTTGTAAAACTTATGCCCTGTCTTTTCTATATCAGCTTCAGCTTTTGCCTTATTTGTCCAGGCATGATCAAACCCATTGCGATATTTAACAAGTTCTTTTGATAAATTATTCAGACTTTCAATGATGCCACAATGTTCCATGTCTTTATAAAGTTGCTCAAGTTTTAGCATTATTATCAAATCATCCCCGGAAAAAACCCAGTCTTTTTCATCAAGCTGTAACATTCGAACAAAAATTTCAGCTTTTTTCCGCTGCTTTCTGCCATGTTTATTCTGAATATTTGCCTTGGTTTTCATCCGAATCAATCCAAAGGAACCCAGCATTTCCCGCATAACCGTATATGCCTGCATAAAGAGCTTATGGTCAAGCAGGAGATGTACAATTTCTAACTGTAGTTTAAAATAATCATGATCATACCTTCCAGTAAATGTTTTCTCAGAGACCAATGAAACAAATTTATCTTTAACAAGGCCAAGAAGAATCTGGCCGGTTACTGAAGCATTTATTTCTTTTTTATTGACAATATCAAGGGCATTCGATGCTTTCTGGGCAATATTATGGATATCAACATTTTTTAGCGCTTCTGTAAGATCTGCAAATGCATTCACAAGATCAGGGTCATCAAATTCATTTATATTGCTGCTTTTTTCTTTTTGTGCCACTTTCCCAAGTTTTCCAGGATCTGCATCTTCAACAAGGCGAGAGACAGCATCAGCCCACTCATTAATAATATAAAAATCTTTCACATCCACAATAGGCGAAAGCTCTTTATTGCTTTCGTAAGCACCATAATAAACAGCCCTGATCTGAATATTTTTTGCCTTCTGAAGAAAATTCAATGCTGTGGAAAATACGATAGGTATTATTCTAAATCCATGTGTCAAATCCACAGTTAATTCATCATCATGATCAATATGCATGAGAATCTCTTCAAACCATCCCCAGTGATTTTCCGGAGCAAGCTCTTCAGTAATATTGATCTCATAAATTTCATGGATTCCCAGTTTTGACAGTTCCTGTTTCAATAAATCATAATGTTTTTCTTTTGATGTTTTTGTCATAACCAGGAATATTTTATCAAAATAATCAACTCCTGTGAGTTGCAGCTCTGCAAACTGGACATACTGTGATCTATCGGCCTGTTTGTTTTCAATATGATATACGGCTGGGGTATAATCGCCAGCTCCAAGAAAGCTGATATAAATACGTCTCATATTTTCCTCCTTAAAATTTTGTCATAAATTAACCGCCACGAAAATCCAAAGGATACTATCTTCCTGACATACTATTTTTTGTCTATATCTGGTTTTTGTTTTAGCAGAAGGATATACCGACTGGTAACGCCCAGGATTTTTTTCTCCTGCATGGCACTGACGGTAATTGCATTAAACCGTTCCGAAGACAATGGCGCCTGAATGATATGGGTCAATTCCCAACCCGCAGTCTCCAATATTTTATAATAATCCGTGAGCAAGATAGCGTTTTGCGCTTCTTCTTTTAAAGCAGGACAACTTTGAAAATCACGCCAGTCAGAATTGATTAAAGCAAATCTGGTGGTTTTCTTGGTGTTTTTTTTAAAGAACCTGAAAAAATTTTCCAGAAAGTGCAGGTATTCAAGGCGGGGCAGCCGGGCAATACTGTTTTCCCCGTAGCTTGCGGCCTTTTTCTGGAAATAGGGGGGATCAAAAATAATAAGGTCTGGCTTTTCCCTGCCCGCCAGGATCGTATCTTCCCAGTTTTTAATCGTCATATTCCAGTGATAGGGTTCAATTTCAGGCCGGCTGTCTGCCCTGTCTTCCATATCCAGACTCCAGCATCTTCTGCCTAAAGCCAGACACGTATCTGCTGTTACACCGCCACCTGCCATTGGATCAAAAATCAAGTCTCCAGGACTGGAAAAATAAAAAAGAATGTGTCCGATCATCTGGGCTGGTATACGTCCCGGCCATTCATCTCCGAACCGGGGATCGCAATCATTAAAGTTCCACAAATCCCATGTACGCAACCCCCAACCTAAATTTTTAAAACGGGTTTGATCGGATTTTCCCTTTAAAACCAGCGACCACAGCATGGGTTCACTCCAGCCATGTTTGACAGCTACCTGGGGAATGGTTAATCCACTTGATAAATCACTATTTGGTGATTTTGCCATGATTGGCATTTTCACCAAATGGTTGCGAAGAATATTCCTGGTCTCTCCCAATCGCATTGCTATTCTTTCTTGAGGAATTCCCAGTCGGTTCATCCGCCATATTTTCAGGTCAAGCTTAATTTGCCGGACGGCTCTCAGATCGGCAATATAATTGTCTATTGCCTGCCGGGATCTGCCTATGAGCCTGCCGATTTCAGAAGAGGTTAATCTGGAATTGTTTTGAAAAGCACGTCGTGCAGTAGATCTGGTTTCATTTTCCGTGAGCTGCTTTGGTCCAATTGCCATTTTAGCGGCATAAAGCAAAGGCTCCATTCCTTCTAAATCTAAAATAATCACCTGAATATCAGTTAAACCAACTTCTTTATGGGCATTCCATCTATGCGCGCCATCCAAGATCCGGTATTTGCCTTTTTTTTTGGGGTGGATTTGCACTACAATGGGGTCAAATTTAACGTTTTCCCTTAAATTTTCAGCAAAAATACTGACACGTTTATGGTCAATTTTTTCTCTTGGATAAATAGACTCATCCAATGTGACATCTGATATTGCGACTTTATCGCTAACTTTTCTGTGCGTGTTCATCTATCTTACCCTGATCAAGATTTTTTCTTCATAGCCATTTCCTATATTTCCCCATTCAATTAATCGCATTGATTATCTCCTCGTATAAAGGTTTTCAAATTAGGTTGAATGAATATTATTTTCATATTTTGCTTTAACAATGGGAATTCATTATCTCTTCACACATCAATATTCCAGTGAGAACCCTTAGTCAATAAAATCCTCTCTAATCGAGGCGGTATTTCTGACACTTATTAAATCCTGATCTCCTCAAAGAATTTGAAGTCTCAATCCTCTCTAATCGAGGCGGTATTTCTGACTTTGGCAACGTAAAAGTTAGCTTGGCATTAAATAAGTCTCAATCCTCTCTAATCGAGGCGGTATTTCTGACTGTCTTGACAAAGATATGTTCC
>JABIYQ010000342.1 GCA_018702715.1 Desulfobacula sp.
TCCTTCTTCCTTCCAGTCCCGCAAATACTTTGACGAAAACAGTTTAAGAGAGCTGGGTGCAAGTATTGCAGCCGATGGATTGATTGAACCCATTATCCTTCGCCCGCAAAAAAAAGGAAGATTTGAGCTTATAGCAGGAGAACGAAGATTAAGGGCCGTTAGAAAATACACGGATATGGACGTCATTCAGGCAAAGATCGTAGAAGCAGACGATCTTAAGGCAAGACGAATAAGCACTGCAGAAAATATTTTAAGACAAGATTTATCAGCCATAGAGTCCATTGAAGCCACCATTAAAATCATTGATGTGGAAATGGGCAGAGATCCTGAGTATTTGACGGTGGGTAAAACACCCCTTGAAAGAGTGCATAAATTGTTGTCAAAGCTTGATTCCATAAGGCGGAGCAGGGAACGTGGGTCTGTTGTTTTAGAAGTTGAAAATGACCTGTCCAATAAATTTATTGGACAGGTAGAGTTGATTTTTAATAATCTCCCAAAACCCTTGAAGTGGCAGTCTTTCCTGATGAATGACCTGGTTTTGTTAACCGACATTCCCTCCAACGTTCAAAAAGCATCAGTGAAACATAGCCTGAACAAAGCACAGACAAAAGCCCTGGCAAAACTTGAACAGGTATCAGATAAAGTTTTTCACGATGTTACCCGGAAAAATTATATCCCGTTTAAAGGAGTGAATAATAGTCATTCACCAAAACCTGCACTAAATGAATTCAGCGCAAGAGAGATCCAGGCCTTTGCAAAAAATCTGGAAAAAGCAAACCAGAAAAAAGAACAAAAAAGAGAAGAACATCAGCAGGGTTCTCGCACTGAAGTCAAGGTTGCTCTGATGACATGTCTTGGCATTCCTCTTGTTCGTATTGCCCAGAGGTTACATATCCACAGAGAAACCATTTCAAAATATGTTAAAAAAAATAATGATCTTTTTAACAAAATTCATCAGGATTTTAAAAACGGGTTTAGTATCCTTGATATTGCTAAAAAATATTTTGTTCCGCAACCTTTGGTATGGTCTGTGATTCTACAAGAAAAAACAGACCAGGAGCGGTTTAAAAATTTGAACTGGGGGTTGCGTACCTGGGATAATTGGTATTTCAGTGATGTGGATCACAGGTTCGGAGATAACTGGCCCGGAAGAATCCCGGCCCAGCTCGTGGCTCATACTCTTTTTTACTTTACAAGGCAAAACGATATAGTATTTGATCCCATGGCAGGCGGAGGCGTGGTTGCAGACACCTGTCTTGCCTTTAACAGAAAATGCTGGTCCTTTGATCTTTTGGACAGAGTTAAAACAAGGCCTGAGATAGAACCTTTTTTGTGGGACTCTGAAAACCTGGCCTGGCCTGTTCCTAAAGTTAAAAAACCTGACCTGATCTTTTTTGACCCGCCCTATTTTAAAAAAATGGCAGACCATTATATGAAAGGCAGTATTTCAGATTTTTCCCGATCCCAATATTTAAACTTCTTTAAAGATCTTTTTTCTCTCATGAAAGAGCATTCAAAACCTTCAACCCGTATTGCATTTCTTAATGCAGACTTCAGAGACTTTCAGGGTATCCCGGCTTTTGATGAAGACCCTGAAAACGCCATCCTGATTTTAGAGTATGCGAAACTGCTTGAAAACTGCGGATGGAAGATCACGCATTTAATCGACTGTCCCCTGTCCACGGAAAGGTTTTCGGCAAATATGGTAAGCCACATGCAGGACAAAAGAACCCTGGGCATTATCAGAAGAACTTTGATCATCGGGAAATAAAATATCCTTAACCCAAAGAGGTAAGAAACGACTTCTGATTTTATTCTTATTTGTTTCGGTTTGCAGAAACACTGATTTTTTTAGTTTTTACTTTTAATTTCAAAAGAGCGAGAGTGGGCTTGATATTGTAGTTGCTTGTTTTGAATAAAATGTGGACTAAACAGAGGGTAGTTTTGGGTATTTCTTGAATCTTGATCCACCCAAACTAAAGCCAGTAGGCGCGCTTCAACTTTTTATATTAACTGGAATATGAAAGAATGGCTTTTGATAACGTTCTTGGCTCATATAGTATAATTTGAGATTCAGACTTTAACTCCTTCTCACCACAAGATATAGTCTCTAAGCATAATTTAAATAATCAGAAGAATGCTCCTGCTATTCTGCAATTTTTGAAATGCTGTAAGAACAATAAATGAAGTCATTATTTTTTTTGGTTTTCCTCGTTTTTCATTTCTATATACCAGTCTTCCTTGCCATAAAGTTCATCTGAACATTCAGGACACATACCATGACTGAATTGTGCATCTGAATGTTTTTGGATATATCCTTCTAACTGGTTCCAATATCCTTTATCATCTCGGATTTTCTTGCATTTGGCACATATAGGGAGCAGTCCTCCGAGCTGTTTAACTTCTCTCAAAGCTTGTTGGAGTTCTTCGATATATCGGTTACGTTCCTGTTCTGCCGAATCTCTTTCTTTTATTCTATTCCGTATGTAGCCCATTCCTATCCATAGCCCTCCAGCACCTATTAACCAAAGGACTCCCAGCACTTTTGCAATATACACAATACGTCTTTGTGCCGATAGCAAGTAAGGTTCCAAGGGTACAGCCAGGCTGATGCCGCCACGGATATCACCGACCTTATAACCTTGATGGGCATGACATTTGAGACAGCCTTCCTCCGTAATCAACGGTCGGATTAAGCGAAAATATGGCTTGCCACCAATCGTTTCAACAGATGTGATCTCGATTTCTCGCTGTTCGAAAGATTGCAGCGCTTTGGTTTCCCAGGGGTCTGGTGCATTTCCAGAGTTCAGAGGCTTCAAGCTCGTGATATGCCCTTTAAGACCATATTCTTTTTGACCCAACTCGTGTACCTGGCGAGTCATATATGCCGGATTCACTAATGTGAGTTTTTTCCCCGAAGGAGTCGAAATATCACGCTCTTGAACATTTAAATATGGATTCGGCAGGTTAACTTCAGTAATCGGTATATAAACGCCTCCATTGATGGTTGCCCAGCGGCGATAGACGACGTCCTTGTTAAAACTGGCATTCGCTTCCTGGTGAGCCAGAGAAGAAAATTCTTTCTTGATACTTATGGAATTAAAGACGAACAACACGGCAACGATTACTGTCCACAACGTCGCCATAAACCAGAAATAATAGCTGAGCCGGTATGATTTTCTTATGGTTGATTCTAATTTATTCA
>JABIYQ010000071.1 GCA_018702715.1 Desulfobacula sp.
AACAATTTTATCCAGCGTCGGGTGGTGTTCCTAAACTTAAACCAAACCGGACGGAATGCTCCGGAATGGGTGGACGGAATCAATCGGAATCAGTGGACGGAATGCCCCGGATTGAGTGGACGGAATGGACCGGAATCTGCAGTTTACCCTGATTTTTATTTTATTCTGGTTTTTTAGAATGGATATTACTGCAAAAGGGCAAGGCAGAGTTATCTGTGCTTCATGGGTAGATGTCAAACCTGAAATAGACGGTATGATTAAAAGCATGGCAGTAAATGAGGGCGAAAAAATAAAAAAAGGAAATTTGCTCTTTACCCTGGAAGACAGGGACAGAAAACTCGAAACAGAATCAAGCTTGCTGAAATTAGCTGAATTAAAAAATAATATTATTCAAACAAAACAAAATATTGCTATCAGGCAAGAAAACGTAACAAGTACCATTGCTGAGGCAAAAGCCGCTTTAAACGAGGCAGAAGCCGGATTCAGGATCATGGAAAAAGGACCGAAAGCAGAAGAAATCAGCTTTGGGCAGCGTAGTGTCAAAAGGGCATACCAACAACTTGAAAAAGCAAACCTTGATTTTAACAGAATGAAAAGAGCCTTTTCATTAAAACTGGTTTCCCAACTAGAACTGGATAACAGCTCCCACCAGAGGATATTGTTCTTAACAGATTTGTCGCTTGCCAAAGACAAGTTGGCACTTTTAATGAATAAATATGACAAGGATCAACTGGATACTGCCCGGGCAAGGCTGGCAAGACAGCAAGCTGTGCTTAGAAACGCTTTAGCCCGCAAGAAAGAGATTGATATTTTAAGGCAGGAACTCATTACAAACCAAAAAGCGTTTATCACAGAGGAGAAAAGATTGGAAGCTGTGATGAAAAAACTCATGCTGACCAAAGTTACAGCGCCCATTTCCGGGATCATTATGACATATGATACCAAACACCTTGAGGGCAGATCAGTCTCCAAAGGCGAAGTTGTTTTAAAAATTGGAGGAACTGATGAATATCGTATTGAGTGTCAGATTTCAGAAAAAGATTTTCCCCTGGTAAAAACCGGGCAAAAAGCCCGTATAGCTATAAAACCTTTTCCCAAAGGCGAATATAAGCTTTTTTCCGCAACAGTTTTAACAACAGGGATTGACAGCACAGCAGGCGGACCTTCTTCAAGTATTGGGATAGAAGAAAAAATAAATACTCTTATCAATGGTACACAAGCTTTAAAAGAAAATTATTACCCTGTAACCCTCAAACTTGAAAGACCATATCATATGATAGTGTTTGGGAATCGGTATGAGGTGAAACCGGGATTTTCTGCTGAAGCAAGCATAATTGTTGAAGATGAACGTATTGCAACATTACTGTTTAAAAGAGTGCTTAGAATCAAGGGCAAGCTTACCCGGGATAATATTCATTTGTGAAACTAAAAATTATACATATCTGCATAATCATAGCTTGTGCCATCTCTACCCTGTGGGCCTCAGTCAGCTTTTCTCTGGAGTTGACCCTGCCTGAAGCAGTTAAACTCGCCTTGGAAAATAACCCTGAAATTCGGCTGAACCGTTTGGAACTTGAAATCAAACAATCTGAAATAAATAAAAAGCTGGCCGAGTATATCCCAGCCCTTAACCTGGATTCTTCCTACACATACTGGGAAGATGATCCTGATGTGTCTGAGCTTGAAACAAAAAACCAACACTATCAGGCCGGCATTTCACAGAAGGTTCCTTTAGGTGGCTTGTTGTCACTATCAGTTAATTATGGAAGGTCTGATTATTCACCCTTTTACACAGAAGTTACAAATTACAGGTTAGGACCTGGATTTTCCATAGAATCATTCCCCGATACCATGGGTGTCGCATCCAGGGATGATCATTATACCGGCATCAACCTGTTCTACAGCCATCATCTGTTAAAAGACGGCATTGTGGGCCCGGCTTTTGCCCCTGTCAAAGAAAGCCGGTTTAATCGTGACATTCAAAAAGATTTTTTTATTCAATCCCGGATAAATCTTATCCAGAGGGTTGAAATCACTTTTTTTGAGACTGCATTAAGGCAAAAGGAAATTAAAGTATACCAGGAGATACTTGACATCAACAAGCAATTGTTAAAAAATTTGAAATCAAAACAAAGATTGGGCATGATACCTGAAATTGATGTTATGTCTGCCCAGATTAAAGTCTATGAAGCAAAAGAAAAACTATTTTCCTCACAAGCTTCATTTCAAACCAGCACACAAGGCCTTAAAATGCTGTTGAACACAAAGGAACACATCAAGGTCATCAGCGGTTTTAAGACAAATGAACCATTGCGACAATTAGATGATCTTATCATTTTTGCAATGAACAAAAACAAAGATCTGACCCAATTAAAAGCAAACCTGAAAAAAGAAAAACTTCTGCTGGCTGTTGCAAAAAATCAATATCTTCCCCAGGTTGATCTTTATGTCAGCATTAATAAAAAGGGCCAGGGGTCTTCTATTGACAAGGCAAAAAATCTGGAAGAAACAGAATATAATGCAGGCATTATTTTTATATACCCTTTATACCCATTGGATCCCAAAGAAAATTATCTCCAGGCTAAGCTAAAATTTAGACAAGCAAAAGTACAGCTCAGACAAGCTGAACTGAGTATAACAAACCAGATAACTACACTTTATCGCCAGATACAATTAGTCGAAAAAAAAATTAAAGTTCAGACCAGGCAAATTAAAATTCTTAAAGAACGTATGGAGATTTCATTAAAGGCATTTAAAGAAAGATTGATTGATCTGAAAATAGTTTATGATATACAGGATGATCTGATATCAGGGGAACAAAAATATTTATATTATCTTTTTGAGTACCAGAGCTTAAATTCGTCACTGACGGCATTAACCCGATAATTAAGAGAAAAATTTATCTTGATCCATATTTAAAATATTCAAATATTCTTTCATCAGCAAATCATTGATTATTTTCCTATCAAAATTCTGAACACACCTTAATCTGGCCTGCTTACCCATCTTTTCAAGATATTGAGGATTATCAAGTAAACGCTTGAACGCAGAAATTAATCCTTCAACACTTTTCAATTCAACAAGTATGCCGGTTTCTCCATCCACAATGGCATCCACAAGGCCGTTTATTTTTGTTCCAACAGAGGGTATCCCCATGGCTGCAGCTTCAATAACAGTTGTGCCGAATCCTTCGCGGTAACTTGGCAGGCAGAACATATCAGAGACTGCCAGGTAATCTTCCGGGTGCTTCTGATATCCGACATAATGAATTTTTGAACAATCCTTAATATATTCTTCCAATTTCACAAACCCATATCCATCACTGTCCTGATCCAGAGGTCCGATCAATAAAAGTTCAATGTCATATCCGAGTTCCAGGGTCCTTTTAAATGCGGATATAAGCTCAATGATCCCTTTGTCTTTGTTTATACGTCCAATAAAAGAGATTACTTTTGATTTTTTTGACAGGCCGATCTTTTTTTTTTAATATCTTTGTCAGCAGAATTTAAGATTTGAGGCCTGAATTTTTCAATATCAACACCTGAAAGTGACCCTTTATGGATAACCTTAATTTTTTTAGATCTTACTATTTTTTGTCTGATTAAAAAATCCCGCTGACTGGGACTGTCTGCATAACATCGGGTGCAAAGAAGACCGATCAGTATATCTGCACACATTGTTACAAGCTTTTTAGGACCCTTTAAGGTAACCCAGGGCTGCCCGGTCCAGGTGTGGAGTCTCACCGGCACCCCAGTTAAAAATGCAGCAATACACGATAACAATCCCCCCTTTGGGGTTGTGGAATGAACAATATCGAATTGATGTTTTTTAAAGGCCTTAATCAATTTAAATAATGTGATAATATCCTTTTTGGGATCAATCTGGCGAGCGATTTCAATCTCTTCATAGGACAGGCCGGATCCCAGATTGATCTGGTGTATTTCAGGCCCATAGGAACACATCAAAACAACTTCCATGCCCTTATCTCTCAGGTGCTCTGCAATGGGTTTGATATGATTTGTCACATAATATGCTACAGTAGAAACTCTACAAATTTTTATTTTTTGATTCACAGATAAATCCTGTTTTCTCATTAAGATTTATGTTTCTTTAAAGGCATCTACCATTTCTGCCAACCCTTGTTCCATTGTTTTTTTATGCGAATAACCCAATTTGCTTTTTATCTTTTCAATAGAGTATGAGGATCTTAGTGTGAGTGCATCAACTCTTGCCCGGGTTAAAGGAACCTTAGTAAACACCCGGGATAATCCAGCTGCAAAACGTGCCATATTTTCCGGCAGCCTGAATTTAGGTTTACTTTTATTCAATTTATCTGCAATGACACCAATAAAATCTTCCATTACCATATAATCTGAAATATTAAAAACCCGGTTTAAAGACGCTTTTTTTTCTCCGCACTTTATTAAGGCATCAATCACATTATCCACATGAATATAATTTGCAGATGCCCCGGGCCTGCCAATAAAAAAAAACAATTGCCGGTCAATCATCTTTATCAATTGAAATAAAGACTGGTTTTTCATGGTGGGTCCAAATATATTTGAAGGTCTGAGGATTGAATACTCAATCTTACTTTTCAAACCCGCATCCATTATGATTTCATCGGACCGGGCTTTTGTCACTTCATACTCACCCACAGGATTATTGGGTGTTGTTTCATTAATAATACCGGCTCTATAGGGCCCATAGACCCCCACACTGCTTAATTGTACCCATCGCCCTATTCTTCCGGATGCGGCCTCCAATAAATTTTTTGTACCCTCAACATGTGTATGATTCATTAACTTCTCATTATTGAGCTCGGCAGCACAATGGTACAAAACATCTGAATTGTTTACAAAAGAAACTAATGGGTCTGACCTGCCCAGCAAATCTGCATTATGGATCTCAACCTGTTTTGGTAAATCAATGTCTTTGCCTGATTTTCGGGTCAGCACTCTCACAGAATCGCCATTTTTCAAATGTTTTAAAACTAATTTTTTCCCTACAAAACCAGTTCCCCCTGTTACTGCTATTTTCATAATGCAATGCCTAAATATAAAGAAACTGACTGAATATTCCTCAAAAAATAGTTTCCTTTTTAAAATTCAGTTGTAATTGTTTAGCCCGTTAAAAGACTTTATCTCAAAGCCCTGTCTGATGGATATTTGCAGGAGGTTAAGCGTTTAGCATCGAACAAAAATATCCATCAGATAGGGCGGTTTCAAACATAAGAGCTGAATAGTTACATTCAGTTTTAAAAATCCTCTTCCAAAACACTTATTATTTTTTTATTTTTTACAAATGACTTCATGGCAATATTTAAGGCTGTCATTTGACCAAATGCATAATTTAATTCAGATTTTTTAAACAGGGCCACGCCAGTACAAAGCCTGATTAAAATCTGGACTGATATCATATAAAAGAAAAGTTTTTTTGAAAGTGTTTTATTTAATTCAACAAAATGTAATCGCCACAGAGTCGCCGTGCGGCCGTAATATCTGTGATCAATTTTTGCATTATGATCGTACACATGTTCATGGCGGACCTTTGCATCCGAGCAGACATACAAAGGATATTTTTGGGATAAAGGATAACTGAAAATAATATCTTCACAAATGGCCCATCGAGACTGGACTTCCCTGTTCAGATGCTTTTCCAGGATACTTTTTTTCCAAACTGTAGCGCCACCGCAAAGCCACTGGGTTTTAATATTTTTTTTTGTGGGAGAAATCGGCACATTATAGCCTGTAGGAAGAATGGTTCCCATATTTTTATGGCTCATGCCCGTAAGATATTTAAGGAGATTATGTTTAAAAGGAGGATTATTGACAATATTAAATGAAATACCGGCAGTTTCTTTCTCAACATTATTCCACATTTCAATCATGTATTTCATGGCATCCGGCATTAAAACAAGATCATCATCAAAAAAGGCCACCAGCTTATCTTCAGATTCAAGTTTGGTCATTGCAAGATTTCTTTGTTTGATCTGCCCCGGTGGATGGCAGGAATAATATTCAATGGGAAGGCGCTTATACGAGAGCACGATTTGTTCTATGCTTTTCCCGCCATCAACGATGATAATCCTGCGGCACTGAACACTTTGTGCGGCAATGCTGTCTAGTAAATCCCTGATTTTCTCAGGACGGTCTTTGGTTGGAATAATCAGTGTTAAATTAGTACTTGAGTAGTTTTTTTTCATATTAAACTTTTTAGAGGCTTTTTAATATTCAGCAGCAATCGGGCAAAAAAGTTATCCCCAAAGCCCTGTCTGATGGATATTTGCAGGAGGTTAAGCGTTTAGCATCGAACAAAAATATCCATCAGACAGGGCGGTTTTAAGCGTAAGAGCTGAATAATTACCTTTATTTTAAAAAAGGGGTTAATGTTTCATGATCCGGAGGTGTAAAATATCGGGTAGAATAGTTTTTTGCTTTTATCATGCCCGTTCTTTTCTCATCTGTTTCCAAAGCCTTTATTTCATTTAGCGAGGCATTCAAATCATTCATATTATCAACCACCCATTTACAATCATGTAAGGTTTCAATTGGATCACCATTTAATGGAGAGTCAATATTCAATTGAATCACAGGGATACCGTTCATTAAGGCCTGAAGCCCGACTGAACTTTGCCTGTAAATAACACAAAAGCACCTTGACAGGTCCTCATCAAGCTTTTTTGATGAAATATAAAAATTTTGAGGCAGTTGATTTACACATTGAGATAATAAGCCCGCAACGGGGACACTAGGATGACCTCTTAATATTATTTTATTTGGCTCTTTTAAGTGTTTGAAATTTAACAATATCCAGTCCAGTAAAAAAATACACGACCAGGTACCATCCAGTGCAATCAAAATCGTATTATCAGCGCCATCGTCTAAAGATTCAGATACATTAATCTGTGGAAATTCACGCAAAGAGCAGCCCGGATATAGTTCCAAATTTTTATAATCCCCGCGACAGGACAGCAGCTTTTTTGTTTCTGTTCCGCTTGTAACCAGCAGATCAGGACAAGGAGAGCCAAAACGTTCTTTTGATGTCCTGTGTATTTTCAAATTTAACGGGTAAACAACGGCGAAACTATACCCCAGTATTTTTTTGCCTCGACCAAATTCTTTAAAGGCCTGTATAGAAGCTTTCTCTGTAATAT
>JABIYQ010000441.1 GCA_018702715.1 Desulfobacula sp.
GAGGTTTCTTTGCAAATAAGAAAAAGAGTAAAAAAGGCGAGAAAGATTCAGGAAAAAAGGCTCAAGGAAAAAGATATATTCAATAATGCCGGAATGCACAGCCGACAGTTAAAAGAGTTTTGTAAACTGAATGTTGAATGTGAAAAAATCCTTAAACAGGCAGTTGACGTTTTAGGATTTTCTGCTCGGGCCTGCCATTCTGCCATAAGAGTGGGAAGAACCATCGCAGATCTTGAAAATGCGCCCCAAATTGAACGGCATCATCTTGCCGAGGCCATCCAGCTTCGGAGTTTTGACAGGAGAATCACACAATAATGAAAGAAGATGAAATATGATTAAAAAAGATATTTTTAATAAGAATGTAAAAGAACAATTCAAAGCGTCTGCAAAAGACAGGGTTTTTAGGTTTATTATGGCAGATAAGACGATACGCGGGGCAATTGTTCATTCCACCCGGATGGTTAATGAAATGAGAGCAAACCATGTTTTAGGTCCTTTGGAAACTCTGATCCTGGGACAGGGATATATTGCAGCATGCCTTCTTTGTTCAACGCTTAAAGATAAAAATGACAGGATTAGTATGAATATTCAATGTTCAGGACCTGTCAAAGGACTGGATGTTGAATCAAATGTGTTTGGAGAAGTCAGAGGATGCCTTAAAACCAGAAAGATTAAAGTAAATAATTTAGAAAAAATTAAATATTTGTCATCACTTTATGGTGCCGGTTTTCTTACTGTGACAAAACATCTTGAAAATGTGCTCACACCCTGTTCCGGACAGGTGGCCCTTGAACATGGATCCATTGCAGAAGATCTGGCTAATTATTATTTAATATCAGAACAGATACCAACAGGCTTTAAATTAAGTATTTTTTTTGATGACAATGAGGCAGTTAAAGGGGCAGGGGGGATTTTTCTCCAGGCACTTCCCGGTGCAGACCCTAAAAGGGTTATTGAAGCTGAAAAAATGATTAAACAAATTGATTCTCTGGGTGAATTATTTGCCAAAGGCCAAACACCTGAAGCGGTTATCCATGATGCCTTTTCAGACCTTAATCCGCATTTTTTGAACAGCAACAGGGTGGAATTTTTTTGTCGCTGTTCAAAAGATAGAATGGAAAGGTATTTAAAAAATCTGCCTGTAAAAGACAAAAAGGATATGATAAAAAACGGTCCTTTCCCTGTAGAATTACGATGTCACCATTGCAATTCAGTTTACAAATTCAGTGAAGATGATTTAAAGGTGCTTGGCAAATAATTTACCATAATGTTGCAAAAGCCATGAAGGGTAAAATTTTTATGCAATGTTAGGGTTTGATTTGAGCCCATCAATATAGGCGATTAGCGATATGATCTAAAGGGGCATAAAAAGAAAATAGCATAAAATTAATAGTTTTTCTTGCAAAAATCAGAAGATATATTATAAATACCCATAGTGCAGGACAGCCATAAGATGGCTATAATAAAGCTAGACATGCCGGCTAAGATATAATCCAATACCTTAAGATTTTATGTTAAATCCCGGGATTCTTGTGGTGCTGTAAAAAAATGGGTATGCTTAAACAGTTTTTAGCTCTGTTTATAGCATAAATGTTTGAAAAATAACCCAAAGGATATAATGAAAGGTATTAATTATGTGTAATAATTGCAGTGAACATACCCATGTTCACAATTATCCTGAGATTGTTCAGCTGATGCCCGTGCAAAAAGATTTATATGCTGTTTACAATACAAAGGAGCCCTATGATTTTGCCGTCAAAAAAGGAAAAGGCAATATTAGTATTGTACCCATACTTTTTATGGGTCTGATAAAGCATGGCGAAAAAACAATGGTGGAAGGATTTTTTGCATCCGGCTCAATCCTTTCATGCGAGGACGTTGACGGATTTAAAGGATATGCAGCATCCCTTGAGGATGCAGAAAAACTATATTCATAATGATAGTAAATTGCCCTTAAAATAAGGAGACCATATGCACAAGTTATTAAATGATAGTCCGGGTGAAAAAATTATGCTTCTAGGAAATGAAGCCATTGCAAGGGGTGCGATTGAGGCAGGTGTAGCATTTGCCACAACCTATCCTGGCACCCCTTCTTCTGAAATATCACTGAATCTTTTCCAGATGTCCCAGGAATCAGACCTTTATTTTGAATACAGCACCAATGAAAAAGTGGCGCTGGAAGTGGCGGCAGCTGCTGCAAACTCAGGACTTCGTACATTCTGCATGATGAAACATGTGGGATTAAATGTAGCAGCAGATCCTCTCATGACCTTGGCCTATGTCGGTGTGACAGGCGGCATGGTCATTCTGAGTGCGGATGACCCGGCCATGTTTTCAAGCCAGAATGAGCAGGATAACAGATATTATGCCAAGTTTGGTAATTTGCCCATGTTGGAACCTTCTTCTGTGCCTGAAGCCAAAGAAATGATGAGGTATGCCTTTGATCTTTCAGAAGAACTGCATCAGCCTGTTCTGTTAAGAACCACCACAAGGATCAACCATTCCAATGCCTTTGTGACCTTTGGCGACATGAAACCAAGACAAACCAAAGGGGAATTTATTCGAGAACCCTCA
>JABIYQ010000179.1 GCA_018702715.1 Desulfobacula sp.
AACCCTTTTTTACCAAACCCAATAGCAGGAAGTTCTGACCATCCAGGAGCCTGGAACCCTTCAAGGATTCCTTTCATAACCCAACCGGCGAAAGCTGTAAACCCTGCCGTTGCTAAACCGGAAGCCAGACCGCTTGACAAGAAACCTGATCCTGAAGCTGAAGCACTTGCACCAGCCCCCCAACCCCCACCACCGATAATCCCGGCGTTTCCTATTTCAAGACTATAAGCTGTGTTGCCAGCAATTGCAGCACTTGCTGCAGCACCAGAAGTACTGCCACCACCAAGCAAAGACTTAATTAAACCACTTAAACCTCCACCACTACCGCTTCCCCCTGTCAATCCACCGGTAAGGCTTCCGATCAAACCCCCTGAACCATTGGACCCAAAGATTTGTTTTAACGCCCATTCTGTAGCCATCTGACCCAAAATATCAGTAAAGTTTTTGAGCATACTATTTAAAAGGGTTTCCCAGGCATCCCCTATGTCTTTAAAATCCCCTTTTATAATAGCAAAGAAAGAATCAGAAAACGCCTTGCTCATTCCACTGGAAATAGTATCTGCCATTTTTTGACCATGCTCTGCCCAAGTGGTAGTCTGCTTTTGGGCATCACTCATGCCGATTTTAAAACCATCAAAGAAAGTTCCTGTTGCCAAGAGCATATCTTTTTGCCCTTTGATTACAGCAGCATTAACTTTTTCTTGATCTATTATTGTAAGGTTAGATAAGTCTTTTGTAACCTTATAAGAAGCTTCATGGATTAATTTAAAATCTGCTGCCTTTTTTTCAAGTAACTTTTTTTCTTCTGCAATCGCTAAAATTGTTTCGTTGCCTACAACCTTACTTAATCCCTGGACAACTTTATAAATGTCCTCATGGTTTTTCTTCCAGTTTAAAACACGTTCATCAAGTTTATCTTTTTCAAATTTTATTAACGCTTTTTCATCATCAGTAAGTTGTATGATATCTTTTGAAGCATCTTTAATACCATCCGACCATTTGCCAAAATCTAAATAAGAATCATCTTGTGCCAAGCTTAATGCTTCAGTGGTTGACGTTAAATCTTTTATTCGTGCTTCGGTATCTTTTAAAGCTTTGGTTGATTCCTGAAGGTTATCCAAGACTCTTTTTTTTGCTGCTGATCCAAAAGTTTTTTCATACCTCTTATCAAGTTCTTCTATCTCATCTCTTAATTTTGTAGCCTGTAATTCTAAAAACCCCAAGTCAGTTTCAAAAAGCTTAACAGTAGAAACACCATCCAGTATCGCAGTTTTCCAACTTATAAGACCGGTTGAAGCAAGACCCATTGCTTTGGAAATATCAACCATCGCATTAAAGAATTTAACACTGAACCCACCGGCTTTAATCAAAGATGTCCCGACAACCAAAAGATTCTTAGAAAATTCTCCAAGCTGATCTATAACAGTTGGATTCTGTTTTATCATTTCATTGGTCTGAAAGACCCATTCAGTTACTTCAGGTAAAAGCTTGACCCCGATAGCAGCAGAAATGTCTTCGATATTAGCTTTCAACTGCTTCATCTGGTTGGCAAAAGAACCCATTGTTCTCTTTTGATCCCCAATTGCAGCAGCAGAACCTTTTAAGATAAGTTTAAATGCAACCCAGGCTTTAGTGTTAGCATCCACCATACCTTTACCGTTCCAAAGACCCATGTCCAAAGCAGCTTGCTTTATTACAGTTTCGTTTAAAACGACCCCGTATTTTTTCATGGTTTCAAAGTTACCAACCAAAGCACTCTGAATATCAAGCATTACCGTTGCCGTTGGCAAATTATTAAATGACCCCAAATCAGCAGCAAGCTTTACAACTTCATTTGACATTTTAAGGGCTTCATCGGAAGCCATGCCCATTGGAACCAATAAGTCTTGAATACTGGAAAGATAAAGTTTTGATTCCTTTGTTGACATTGCATAAGAATCAACAAGGACTTTTGCCATTTTTTCAGCTTCTTTTCTATTGCTTTCAAAAACAACATTGAATTTACCTGTTGTTTCTTCCAGGTCACTTGCTGCTTTTATGGCTTTGCCCATCCCAACTGCAGCAGTAGTACCAAAAGCAACCAAAGCAACTGACGTTATGCCAAGGGCTTTTTTAACGCTTGCCGTGTCAAGAGCAAGGCTTTTCATGCCCTTTGAAGCTTTAGTGGTACTCTTGTCTATATTATCACCAAACTTCTTAACCTTTAAAGAACCTTTATCATCAACAACTAATTCTAATTTTAATGTCTTAGCCATTTTGAATCTCTTTTATCTTCAGTATAACGATATTGATTTTTTCCCAAAACAAGGGACGTTGATCTGCTTCAATTTGAAAGTCGTTTAAAATATTTGTAATCAGTGTCATATTGAAACCGCTTGAAGGGTGGTGGAACCCTGGCAAAATCTTGCCAAATAAATAATAGAAGTCAGAATTCGATTCGTCCAGAAATTCCACCACCCCCCTTTTACACTTTTTAACATACGGTTCACCCTTGCACTTAACTTTTACAAAACCGTCTTTAACCGCTATTCTACATTTTCGGCAAGATGAACTTCCTTTGCCGAACTTCCATCCTGCCCATGCTGCAAATTTTCAAGTTCGCCTTTAATAATAGACTCAAACCCGACATTCCATGAATACACAAAACCGGCAATACCACCCAAATTATAATCAAAGACCCTTTCTTTTGTTTCTTTTGTGCATTTTAATTCTTTGTCATTGCTATCAACAATCTTTCGCCAGTTCTCAACAGAGTACATAAAAATGCTTTTACGCTGTTCCCCTGGAACTGTTAAAGACTGATCTACCGACATGATAAAATCGTTCCTGCCTATCGGATAAGGTCTTAAAAACAATTCGCAATCTTCATACTTAACCCATCTTGCCTTGTACGTTTCCCTTGACATTTGTAACTTCATGTCAAACCCTTTCGCTATTAAACATTAGCTGTAAATGATGGAGTCCCATCAATAGTAAAATCAAGTGTTTCTTTTACGTTATCCCCAACTGATCCTGCAACAGCATCACCAGAAAACAAAACCCAACAATTAAAATGATCCCCTGTCTGGTCCTGGTCTGGATCGTAATTAAAGAGTTGCAAAAAGAAGAACTCTTTATTCGTAATGCCGTCAATCATTGAATCAGAACCGATAAAAAAGCTTGATGCACTCCCCGTTCCTGATCCTTGACCTACTGTATTGTGTTTCCACTTCTGACCCATGTAAGACTGATCTGCCAAATCAAGAGTGATATTAAAAGACCAATCGGTAAGATACCCAACCTTTTCCAAACCAGACGTTTCAATTTGTCCGAGGTTCCCTGCAACCGTTACAGTTCCAACATTGCCTGTAAAATAAGCAGTGCCGGTTGTATAATCAATTCTTAAAACTGTTTTCCCGCCATCATCAGTAAAAACCGGTGGATTATTTGGGTCAAGAATCCTTTTGGTTGTGTCGGTTATCTGAGCCGAAGCACCGGAAGCAGTGCAAGGTTCTGCAAACAAGTTCCCAACCGTCCATTCATCCAATAACGTATGACCTGTTGTTGCAGCAAAAGTAATTGTCTGAGTGTCGGAAAGGGCTTGTGCTGCTCCGGTAATCGCAACCGTTGCAGTATACGCACCCCCGTCTTTTCTCCATTTAAAAGTATCCGGGGTTCCCTCTGCATCAATCTCAACCTCAAAGAAAGCAGAGTCAGCAGCAGAATAAGCGGTTCCCCAGGTAACATCATTAAGCCCTGCCCCTGAGAAACCGTTCGGTCTGAGTCTATATATTGCCCCATGTCTGCCATGTTGCGGTGTTGTCGGTGAAGCCATTATTCACCCCCCTTATGCTACAGTGAGAGCCAATGCCCCGTCACCTGTAAAATCAAAGGAACAATTAACAGTGTCACCCACGCTTGCACTTGTGGCAAATCCATTCAAAAAGATATTCCCTGAAAAATAGTCCCCAGTATCTTCAAGCATAAATTTAGGGTCTGTAATTTGTGTTCCTGGTGAAGCAGTGATAATGTTATCAAGCAATGCTTTCTGTTCAGTATTACCGGCAACAAAATGGAA
>JABIYQ010000170.1 GCA_018702715.1 Desulfobacula sp.
CTTTCAAGACTTTTGACCTGAAGGTTACTCGTAATCTGACGGTCACGTGCACCCTGAGGGTAGCCCGTAAAACCTTGTGTTTTTTGCTTTGGGTCTGGTAAAAAGACCCTTTCACAGGCCACAAAATCAATTTTATTTGCAATCTTGTATATAGTTTGAAATCCAAGGCTGGACATACCAGCCTTATAGGTGTTGGGATATACAAGAGCGGCTTTTATAAATCCTTTCCCTTTTTTTACAATGGCCCCTTGTTCCATAATTTTCTTTTTAGGTGAGCCATGATTCCATGCCGGTTTGAACCTTTTTCCCATTTATCAGTCAGCTTTTCTTCTTAGAAATGTTGGTACCTCCAAATCATTGTTATCAAACGGGATTGAATTGTAGTCATTTAAAAGATCATCATATCCAACGGCCTTTTTTTGTTTAACAATGACAGGATTGTCATATTCATTCCATTGCGCAAGCTCTTCCTGCGAAGGAGTTCTTAACTGTCCACGGGCGATGGGCTCGGAAGATTGTGCAAACGGCTGTTGAACGGTTTGTTGTATGGGTACCGCCTTTTGATATTCATTGGGTTGAGGCTTGGGATCAAAATGGTGTATGTTATCGGATGCTTTGACCTCTTCCGCGTCAATACCCGTAGCGATTACGGTAATCCTTAGTTCATCTCCCAGTTCTTCATCAAATGTCTGGCCCCATATGATGTCCGCATCATCTCCTACTTCCTCGTATATCCTGTCAGATGCCTCTGTCATCTCATCAAGGGTGAGGTCGGAACTGGATGTAATGTTCATTAACACGCCTTTTGCACCGGAAATAGAAATGTCTTCAAGAAGCGGATGGGAAATAGCTCTTTCAGCAGCTTCAACAGCACGGTTTTCCCCGGATGCGATACCAATACCCATCACTGCTTTGCCCGCTTTTTGCATTGTGGTTCTGACATCTGCAAAGTCAAGATTAACATGGCCCGGCATCATAATCAGGTCTGTAATACCCTTTACAGAATGGTGGAGAATTTCATCTGCTTTAATAAACATATCAACCATTTTAGCGCCCTTGGTTGCAATACCCCTGAGCCGGTCATTTGGAATGGTAATGACTGTATCAGTAATCCCGTGAAGTTTTTCAAGGCCTGCAATGGCCTGTTTTTCTCTTTTTTTGCCTTCAAAGGAAAAGGGTTTAGATGCAACAGCCACTGTCAGTATGCCAAGATCTTTACAGATGTCGGCAATAACCGGTGCAGCGCCGGTTCCAGTTCCGCCGCCAAAACCTGCAGTAATAAAAACCATATGGCTGTCCTCTAAGGCCTGCCGCAGCTCCTCCCTGCTCTCTTCTGCAGCCTGTTGGCCTTTAACAGGGTCAGCGCCTGCGCCAAGTCCTTGTGTAAGTTCTCTTCCAATCTGGATTTTTACCTCGGCCTTGGATGCTTCAAGCGCCTGGACATCAGTGTTGGCAACAATGAATTTTACACCTTTTAGCTTTGCATCAATCATGTTGTTAACTGCATTGCCGCCGGCACCGCCAACGCCAATAACCTTGATTTTTGCTGAGTTTTCATTTTCCACATAAGAAAAAGCCATTTCCACCTCCCAAATTAAATTAAATTATATTTTTAAACCACTGTTTCATTCTGTTTAATATTCCATTAAAGCCTTGAGACGGCATATCTTGAAAATTTGCTCGACAGGTTGCACAGGAACCTAAAAGTACCAGTCCCACACTCGTTGCATAGGAAGGGTCTTTAACAATTGCTTTGAGTCCTCCTACTTTATCGGGTTTGCCAATTCGTACAGGCACATTGAAAATAGATTCTGCAAGTTCATTGATGCCTTCAAGAAGAACGCTTCCACCCGTGAGGACAAACCCTGCCGGAAATGAATTTTCAAGTCCATTGGCAAATAATTCTTTTTTTAAAAGAGAAAAAATTTCTTCTACTCTGGGTTCAAGGATTTCAGATAGAATTCTCTTGGAAAGTTTTTTAGGTTCTCTTCCCCCAACGGCAGATACTTCAATGGTTGCGCTGCTCTTTACATTTTCCGGGATACAGGTGCCGTGTTCGATTTTTATTTTTTCAGCTTCCGGAAGTGGTGTTCTAAGACCTATGGAAACATCATTGGTAAGGTTGTATCCGCCCAAAGGTAAATTATATATAAATTTTAAATTATTTTCCTTGAAAAGGGCCAAATCAGTTGTTCCGCCTCCCATATCTGCGACAACACATCCCAGTTCCTTTTCTTCGTCCGTAAGCACTGCTTCACCCGATGCCAATGATTCAAGTGCAAGGTCACAAACTTCAAGGCCTGCCTTATTGCAGCATTTGACAATATTTCTGGCTGAAGATACTGCACCCGTTATAATGTGAATTTTGGCTTCAAGCCGTATAGCTGTCATGCCCACAGGGTTTTGAATTGATTCCATGTCATCAACAATATATTCCTGGGGTATGACATGAAGGATTTCTCTGTCGGCAGGAATGGCAATTGCTTTTGCTGCATCAATGACGCGGTCAACATCCTGGCTTGTAATCTCACGGCCTTTTATGGCGATAAGCCCATGGGAGTTAAGACCTTTTATATGATTGCCGGCAATACCCACATAAACAGATGAGATATCGCATCCAGCCATGAGCTCGGCCTCTTCTACTGCTTTTTTTATTGAATCCACAGTTGATTCAATATTGACAACAATTCCTTTTCTAAGTCCGGTGGATGGGTGGGACCCGACACCAATAACGTTTATTTCGTCTTCAAGCATCTCCCCGACAACGGTCGTAATTTTGGTTGTACCGATATCCAGACCCACGATTATTTTTTCATTTCCCTGCAAGTTACGCCCCCTTTTCTAAATCGTTGTGCAGAGCAGTGTTGAGTTTTGTTTTTATAAACACTCGTTCAATATTAAAAAGATCCATTGAGCAAATTGATTTTTCTGGAAAGTTTTTGTCAATATATTCGCTGATATTTTTTGCTTTGGTCAGTTTTGCTTTAAAATTATTAAACCCCAGTTTAATTTGAACTATTCCCGGCTCTCCCGGCTCTTCTAGAGGGTACTGATTATAGATATCCCTGGTCACAATGGTAACCCCGGTATTTTTATTTCCCATTATTTGTCTTATATTATCGCAGTCGTTTGATTGTAAAAAACCCATGATAGAATTAAATAAAGTCCCATTAAACACATACAGGTTATTTGAACTCGAAAGTTCTAACCCCGTTATAACCGGCAAATTTTTTACACTGTCATTTTGAGGATTGTATTCTTTAAAAGGTCTTCCCAGGGTATTGATTAAAAGGTCGGTAAGGTTTCCTATTTTGGCAATTGCCAGGGGTTCATGTTCAACAATGGATATGGACAGCTCAGAATCTGGATTTCTTTTTACATAAGCTGACTGAACCCAGGGATGGGAAATAATGCGCTTTTCAATGGAAAATAAATTAATTTCCAAAATATTTTTTTCAAAGGTTAGATCTGCAAGCTTGAGAATATCTTCTTTCAAAACCCTTTTTGTACCTGAAATTTCAATTTTTTTAATATTTAAAAAATCTGATTGAGTTAAAAAATCGTAGATAAATATTGATCCAAGACTTATGGCCACTATAAATACAAAAGTCATGAAGGATTGAAGGTAAATCGCATTTACGGAATTCAACCTTGTATTATTACCCTTTTGGGTCTGTACTTTATACCTGTTTGGTTTAATTTTTTTACTC
>JABIYQ010000420.1 GCA_018702715.1 Desulfobacula sp.
AGCGCGTTTAGCAGACTTGAGAACCTGAGAAAGATCAGCATGCAATGGCCCTTTGGGATCTGCATCCATCATGGCAAGTTCAGTGAATCCCATGATCGAAGTGAGGGCATTATTATAATCATGCGCCACCCCGCCTGCCAGTCGCCCTACTGATTCCATCTTCTGGGATTGAACTACTTGTTCCTGAAGTTTTCTGACTTTTCCTTCTGATAAAACTTTTTCAGTTACATCCCTGCCAATGCCGTTGATATAGGGTTCAGCATCATCTGGTTTGACCAAGGCGCTTTGATACTCAATATAAATTTTTTCTTTATTTTTTTTGTAATAGCAACCAATACCCTCATGATGTCCCTGTTTCTTGATCACTTCCAGATACCTGCTGCCAAACCCGTACTGAAGTTCCGGTTCCATGAATTCAGAGGCCCTGTGTCCTATGAATTCCTCCATTTCATATCCAAAGAGTTGTTTCATGGCAGGATTTACTAAAATAAAACGCCCTTCCATATCTTGTTTGTATATAAGATCCGATATAGAGTTAAAAAGGTCCCGGAATTGTTTTTCTGATTTTTTAAGTTCAAAAATTGTGTGCTGCAATTTAATACCCCTTTCTTGGCTCTCGCTTAGCGCTTTGTCCATTAAACGAACGGGTATTAAAACATAAAAAAATTGCATTGCAAGAAATACAGCTAAAAGAACTAATATGAAAACAGGAGAGGGGGGATCTACATGCTGTAGCATACCATTTACATCAAACCAGAGAAACAGCCCTCCTAATGAAAGTGATAGTACAGCAAATATAATACCACCCCTGCTGCCAAATAAAACAATTGTAATTGTTATGAGCACTAATATACCTATGTAAGCCGGTGCTTGAACACCACCACTGAATATCATTCCGGAAAGGATTCCCAGACAGAAGTTAAAAATTACTATTATTGCCCCTGCTATGGGTTTACCTTTCACTGCTAATATCCATGGAGGAATCATAGTGATAATTATTATCAATGCTGGTATTAATCGTTGGTATTGCTTTTCACTATCCAAGAGTATGGTTAACATCATTATTAACATGCTTGCTATCATAGCAGGAGCAACAATACGGACCGTACGGTCGGCGACATTACTTCGAATATTTTTCGGCAAATTCATTTTATGGCAACCTATTTAACAATTTTCGTACAAGGTGAACTTTTATTTCAATTTTATTTTTTTCAAGTCAACCTTATGGAAACACCTATTGCCACCGCAGTATAGGGTATTAATAAATAGGAGTCAACGCCCTGTCCGGACCATGGTAACAAGCCTGCGAATGTATTGAATCATATACAGCATTAGCCCCTAAAGGTGATAGCTGGAGTCCTGGTGCTGTAAGAGATTTTATCCTTAATCTTTTTTTAATAAATCCGGATATTGCTTTTTAACCAAAAGATCGATAAGTGTAGGATAAATTTGATCGGACAATATCCTGGAGTCATGAATGCGTCTTGAATGTAATAATCTGAATTTCACCTACCCGGACAGCAAGGTGGCAGTTATTAATAATCTTTCCTTTTTAATGGAAAAACCAGGATTCAAAGCTTTGTTCGGGCCGTCCGGAGCTGGGAAAACATCTTTGGCAAAAATGATTGCCAACCCGGGTTTCCGGGCTGACGGCAGGATTATCACTGAAAATATTGATACAATCCTTTACTCCTATAACCTGGAAAGGCTGCCAGGATGGTCCAGTGCAGGAAAGCATCTCAACAAAGTGACATCACCTGAAAAACAACCATTAAAAGAACGCTTAATTGAGATTTTTGAATTAAATGATGTGCTGAACTCAAGGTATTCACAGCTTTCCATGGGCCAGCAGAACCGTATGAATCTCATCAGGTATCTTTTGCAGGATTTTAATCTTTTGATTTTAGATGAAAGTCTTGCCAATGTAGACGAGAAGCTCAGGGAGACTATCATTCTTGCCATAAAAGAATTGTTCAGCAACAAGATGTTTTTATATATTTCTCATAATCTCATGGAAGTATCAAAATTCTGCAGCCAGATACTTGTCTTTGGGAAACCTTCTGGAAATAAAGGCTGTTTTATGACCCAAGGGCAGGATTGCAAAAAGGGTTACGACCTGGATAAAGAAAAGCTGGATATCACTATGCTGGAGATTATGAATGCTTTTTAGAAGAATTTACCAGTTTTTGCTCGTATACATAATTACCATCGTTTTTTTATTTATGATCAAGATATTATTATCTTTGTCAGACTATGTGATACCAGGTGTCCCTCTCATGATTGAAACAACGGGACAGGTATTTAAAGAATATTTTTTTGATGTCATGAACACAATGTCCATCACCATACTGGGCCAGTGTCTTTCGATTATCATGGCATTTACTGTTGGCATTGCCGGCAGGAAATCTTCCTGGATCGGTTCCTTTATTAAAGTGACAGCCTATAATATACAGGCATATCCAATTGTCGCACTGGCCCCTATAATTTTTATTCTTCTGGGCGATGGATTTATTCCAAGGCTTCTGATCGCATCAATGATCTGCTATTTCCCCCTTCTTTTATCTGTATTGGGAATCATGGCAACTCCCGTGAAGGATATCGAACATTTTTATATTGTCACGGGCCGTATGCGGTGGCAGCTTGAGGTTAAAATAAGGGCATTTGAAAACTTAAGCAAGCTTACAACTGTAATATCGGGAAGTGCAACCCTTGCCATGGCAGGAACCATTGTAGGGGAATTCATTGCAGCCAATGCAGGGATCGGTTACAGCATAAGGATTGCACTCTATCAAAGTGATCTGGCTAAAATTATTGTTGCCCTATTTATGATTGGTATCATTATTTCCATATATCAGGGAATCCTGGAAACAATGGGCGAGCAAATTAAGACCAGATGGTCCATTTCAAAAAAAGGAGAGGTCTTATGAAAATAAATAATTTCATATCATGGCTGGTTTTATTATTTTTGATATCCACAACAAATTCATTTGCAAAGGAAACAAAGGTGAATTACAGGCTTAAATGGCTGTTTAATACCAGTGTTGCAGGAGATATTTATGCAGATGCAAAAGGATATTTTAAAGATGCAGGCCTGGATGTTGATGTCAGGGAGGGAAGCCCTGAGAAAAATGCCATTAACGAGCTGGAACTCAAGCGTGCCGATTTTGGTGTGGCATCGGCCGATCAGGTGATCCGGGCCCTTGACAAGGGGGCTAAAATATTTGTGATTGCCCAGCTTTTCCAGACCAATCCCATGCAGTGGATCTATAGAACTGATCAACCTGAAATCAAAACTCTTCAGGACCTCAAGGGCCGCCTCATCGGTATTACATTTGGAGGGAATGATGAAACCATTATGAACACCCTTCTTGCAAAGGCGGGAATCAAGAAAAAAGATGTTGCCATAACAGGTGTCAGGTTTGATTTTACTCCTTTTTTCATGCGGAAAGTGGATGTCTGGCCAGTATACAGAAATTCCCAGGGAGTTATACTGAAAGAAAGACTTGCAAAAGAAGGAGAGGATGTATATTTTTTCAATCCGGCAGATTTCGGGGTGAATTTTGTTGCCAATTCAGTGGTCACCTCGGAAGCAATGTTGACAAAAAATCCAGATATTGTACAAAAGTTTCTCAACGCCCTGCTTAAAGGCTGGGAGGCTGCCATGGACCCTGCAAACGAAGCTGTAACACTGGAAGTGGTTAAAAAACTGGATAAGGGGAATAATGATGAAATCAGGAAAAAACAGCTAAATGCCACAAGAATACTTATAAAACCATCTGTATCCATCAGAATAGGCACCATTGACAGTACTGCCTGGAAACAGACTGAAACCATGATGCTGACAGAAAAACAGATTAAAAACCCCGTAAATATTGAGACCCGTCTTATCCAGCTAAAATAGTGTAGAATTAAAACTGCTGATTTTACCGATTACTTTGCTGGGCAAAATTTTCAGGTTTTTCTTCAAATACTGAATAAATGCAGTTTAATGGAGATATACTTGTTTTCGGCTTTTTGAATTAAAGCGGAGCATCATAAAAATTCCGGATACAGTTAAGCTGACCAAAAGCCCATACCATACACCATAAATACCCATATCCAGTTTAAATGCCATAAAATATCCTGAAGGAAGTCCCATAACCCAGTATGCAGCAAGGGTTATCAGGGTAGGTATTTTCATGTCCGTAATTCCCCTTAATATGCCTAACCCCACGGCCTGGGTGCCGTCGGATATCTGGAAAAATGCAACAATAACCAACAGGGTAGCGCTGATATCAATGACCTCTTTTTCAGAGACATAGAGGGTTGGTAAGAAGAACCTGAACAGGATAAAGATCGATCCGGCTGAAGCCATAAACACCACACACAATAAGGTTGCTGAAAACCCGGCCAGTCGTGTTCCATGTATATCGCCTCTTCCAACAGCAGTACTGACACGGATGGTTGCCGCAGATGAGATTCCCATGGCAACCATGAATGAAATGGATGCAAGGTTTAATGCGATCTGGTGGGCGGCAAGTGGAATGGTTCCCATCCAGCCGACCATGATGGCTGAGGCGGAAAAGGCACTGACTTCAAAAAAATACTGAAATCCTGCTGGAATGCCAATGGCAAGAAGGCGGCGCATCATGGAAAAATCAATCTTCCTGTAATTCAAACTAGGATCAAATCGTTTCATTTTTGAGGATTTTATGATTATAAACATAAGTGCCATGGCCATAAAGGTTCGTGAACTGATAGTGGCAATACCGGCACCGGTGAGACCCAGCGGAGCGACCCCAAGATTTCCATATATAAATATCCAGTTTGCCAGGATATTAACAATATTGGCCAGAAGGGTTATGATCATTGCAGGTTTTAAAAAGCTTACCCCTTCAGCAAACTGGCGGTAGCTTTGAAACAGCATTAAAGGCAGCATGGAAAATCCCAATACTTTCATGTAAAGGGATGCCGAGTCCACAATTTCAGGGGGCTGGTTTAGAAATTGAATACATTCAGACAAAAAATATGTGACCCCGCAGAGCAAAATACCGAAAAAAAGATTTAATAAAATCCCCTGCCTCAATACAATACCGCATTCTTCGTCTTTACCTGAACCATAGGCAATGGCGGTTAAAGGTGTTACAGCCACTGTCAATCCAAATCCAACAACCATAATCAGCATAAAAAGTGAATTGGCTATTGATGCTGCTGCAAGGGCCTGGGTCCCAACTTTTCCAACCATGATATTATCCACAACTGACATGAGCATCTGGCCAAGCTGGCCCACAACAATGGGAACAGATAAAACAAGGGTCTTTTTTATTTCATTTCTAAACATATGAGGTAGTCAAGAATTTTTGGTCAAATCTTAAAGGGCGGACTAGATATTAAATTTTAAAAAATAGCAATGAAATTTTTTTTAACTCGTGTTTGCTGGTTTTCAATTTTTCAAGTTTAATCGGTATAAAGGGTCTCCTACAAGGACCATTTTCCAGGAAAGATAGGGCAGGCTTATAATATAGGATTCTGCCAGGGTAAGATATCCTTCCGTTAGAAAATCAAAGAAAATTTCAGGAATAGGAAATGACTCCACATAAGGCTCCCCCACAGGGCCAATCGTCGCCCCAATACCGTTATCAAGCATTTTTTTGCACCAGACCTGGCTGGTTTTATCTTTTAATGTTGTACATTCGGAACTGGCAATATGAAATCCCACAGAGCCCTTTGCCCATGTAAAGGCGTCAATATATTTTGCCAGACTGTACCAGCCGCAATAAATGGCTGCTTCAGAGCTATGTGTGTTTTGAAACAATGATATGTCGTCATTAAGGGTCACCTTGATGCGATTTTCTTTTAAAAGTTTTTGAGAGGCACGATGAATGGATTTATCATAAAAAGCATATCCTGAAACCTTGGCATCCCCTGGATCTTTCCAACGGGCATCAAAATAGGCACGGCCTTTTAAACCTTCTTTTTCAGCCTCAAAGCTATCATCAATGATACGTTTTACGATTTTTTCATCAGCTCCATCAAGCCGACTGGTCATCAGCACCTCAGACTTCAGTATTTTCGTTTTTTGGTTTTTAAAACCCAGGAAAAATGGATTTGGCAGCCACATATTAATATCATATTCTTCTTTTTTGATAAGGGATAATTCAGAATCAAAGGCGGCTGTCTTGTCAATTGTTATCAAATAGTTATTCATCGCTTTTTTTAAGGAAGATAATTTGTTTTGAATTTTTTGCTGCAATTTAGAACCCATAATTTTTTCTTCCATCAATTGATTTTCCAAAGCCGTTTTTTCCATTTCAAGTTCATGCAGTTTTGTTTTTTCTGTTTTTGTTCTTTCTGGAGAGGATATCCTTAATGGAACCCCGAAAACAGTTACAATAGCCCTGATTTGGCTGTTTTGATCAATAAACCTTTTGATGGGAGGAACCGCTTTTTTTAAATACTGCTCCCTTGTGCAGGTTTCTTTATCCGCCATAAATAATAGAACCAGATTTTTTTTGGGGATTTGCCTTTTTTCCATATAATATAGAGCAAGTCCTTTGCTCTTTGCTGCTTTTAAGTTTGCAACCACAAGAACTTCTTCCGGGTCAAGGGCAAAGGCTGGGGTACAGGAAAACAAAATTCCAAGTATGCAGACGAGAAAAACTAATTTTTTGTCCAGATTTGTTATATAAAGGGTGTTGAAATCGGTAGTCTGAAAAACCGAATAAATATAATAAATTCAATCATTTGTGTTGAAAAAACCTCTGTTTTAGTGTATAGTCTTTTAAGAGACCAATCAAAAAAAACAACACAAAAACAGAGGCATTAT
>JABIYQ010000356.1 GCA_018702715.1 Desulfobacula sp.
AATGAATTGGATAATCATTTGATTACAGGACTGATTCCAAATGGCGTGCCAAAAGGATTGGCAAATACAGCTTTTCCTTTTCAATATAACAGGATAGATGAACTAAAAAAAATAATAGAAAAACATGGCAAAGATCTGGCAGCAATAGTTATGGAGCCTGTCCGAAGTGAACAGCCTGTTCCGGGTTTTTTAGAAGAAATAAGAAGCTTAGCAGATAAGATGGGCGCTGTTCTTATTATTGATGAGGTATCAGCTGCATTCAGAACAAATGTGGGTGGAGCGCATCTTGATTATAACCTTGTTCCGGATATGGCCGTTTTTTCCAAAGCCATAGGAAATGGATATCCCATTGCCGCAATTATTGGAAAAGAAGATGTGATGCAATCGGCTCAAAACACATTTATCAGCAGTACAATGTGGACAGAACGCGTTGGGCCAGTGGCTTCGCTTGCAACAATCAAAAAATATAAAGATCTGGATGCTCACAAACATTTGATCGCAATCGGAAATGCAGTGCAAAAAGGGTGGAAAAATCAGGCCCAAAAAAATAATATCGATTTGTCAGTTGCTACTGGAATGGCACCGCTGTGCCATTTTTCCTTTAATTATCCGGATATGCTGGACATAAAATCTTATTTTATTCAATTAATGGTAGACCGCGGATTTCTTGCATCCAATCTGTTTTATGCCATGTATGCCCATAAAATGGAGCATGTTGAAAAGTATCTGCATGCTGTTGGAGAATCTTTTTCAATCATCTCGAAAGATATTGATTCTGGGAAATTTAAAAAGAATATGAGGGGTAGACCGTCCGGGGCAGGGTTTAAGCGCTTAAGTTAAAGGCCGTCAAAACTAACCAGGATGGGGTCAGGCTTGCATAGTTGCGTAACCAGGATGGGGTCATAACCAGGATGGGGTCAGGGTCAGGCCTGCATAGTTGGGTTTAGCACGCTAAACCCAACTATGCAGGCCTGACCCCAATATGATTATGAAAAATAATAAATTACAGATCGAGCGGTTGATTCTTGGCACGGCACAATTGGGAATGCCTTATGGCATCGCTAATAAAACGGGCCGTCCGGATCAGAAAACCGCAACAAAAATAATTGAGACAGCATGGAATCAAGGTGTAAAAGAATTTGATACGGCCCAGGGCTATGGTGATTGTGAATCTGTGTTAGGCAAGGCTTTTGCTGATTTGAAAATATCAAATCATGTTCGTGTGATCAGTAAATTTGGCCACCAGATTGATCATTTGAATGAAAATGTCATGGAAGAAGAACTTGAAAAATCTCTTGAAAAATTAAATATCCCATTTTTTTGGGGCATGATGTTGCACTCTGAAGATTTGCTTGCAAAATGGTCTGAAGGATTGGGAGAAATATTTCAAAAACTGATTCAATCACAAAAAATCAGGAAAGTGGGTTTCTCTGTTTACTCTCCTGAAAAAGCATTGGAAGCCCTGGACCAGGATGGCATTGATTTTATTCAAATACCGGGGAATGTCCTGGATCGAAGATTTGAAAAAGCCGGCGTATTTGAATTGGCCCAAATAAAAAACAAACAGATACATATCCGAAGTATTTTTCTTCAAGGTCTTTTATTGATGGACCTGGAAGAGATCCCGGGAAAAATGAAATATGCCATTCCTGTGATTGAAAAACTTATAAAGTTAAGCATGCAGTTTGGAATGACTAGAAAAGAAATGGCAATGGGATATATCAAAAATGCATTCCCGGACAGCCACGTTTTATTTGGTGTGGATTCGGTTGATCATGTTAAAGGTAATATGGAATCCTGGCTTCAAAAATATCCAAATGATCTGGTCAACAAAGTTAAAACATTATTTGATGATGTGCCTGAGAATATAATCAATTGCAATATGTGGAAGCAAACCTGATAAGATAGAATTAAATATTATAAGGAATTGAACATGAAAATTTTACTGATTAATGTCTGCCTGAGGGATGATGTTGATAAAATACTGTTTCCAGTTGGACTGGGATATATTGCCAGTGCCATTTCAAGGACAAACCATGAACTTGAAATCATTGACATGGATGCCCATAGAATGTCCTATGCTGAGCTCGAAGAAAAAATGCGTAATATAGACTATGATGCTGTCGGTCTTGGCTGTATAGTAACGGGTTATAAAATTGTTAAAACAATTTCAAAAATTGCAAAGCGAGTAAATCCAAAAGCCTATGTGATTGCCGGCAATTCAGTGGCTTCATCCATTCCTGAAATATTGTTGAAGAATACAGATGTGGATATCGCTGTTATCGGGGAAGGGGATCATACCATTGTTGAACTGCTGGATTTTTTGGACCAGGGCAAGGATATTCAAGACGTTAAAGGGATATATTATAAAACTCAGGATGGAATAAAAGCCACTGCCGGCAGAAATATTGTTGATAATATCGATGATATCCCATTGCCTAACTGGACCTTGTTTGAAATGGAAAGATATCTGGATATGTCAAAAGAATATGTTTCAGAACCTTATCCCATGCCCCAGGAACAGATCAGGGCGTTTGCCGTTAATACGGCAAGGGGATGCGCCTTTAACTGCACCTTCTGCTATCATGTTTTCAAGGAAGAAAAATATAGGTTCAGGTCTACTGAAAGTATCATTGAGGAAATAAGAGAACTGCAGGAAAGATTTGGAGTCAACTATATTAATTTCTGGGATGAGCTGACTTTTTTCTCCAAAAAGCAAACCCATGATTTAATAGAGGGCATTGAGAAATCAGGACTGAAATTTTTCTGGACGGCTTCCTGTCGTGGTAATCTTTTCACCAATAAAGATATGGATTTATTGAAAAGAATAAAAGCTGCCGGTTGTGTCGGGCTTGGATATTCATTGGAATCAGCGAACAAGGATATTTTAAAAAAGATGAATAAAAAACTGGATCCAATGGATTTTATTAAACAGAAAAAAGTTCTGGATGCTGCCGGTATTATCACCTGGACAAGTCTTGTCATAGGGTATCCTGAAGAGACAGAGGAAACCATAAACCAAACCTTTAACCTGTGTTTTGAAAATGATATATATCCGAGCGCAGGATTTTTATTGCCACAGCCTGGAACACCGATTTATCAATATGCCCTGGAAAATAAATTGATTACAAATGAGGAAGAATATTTTCTGGATATGGGTGACCGCCAGGATCTGCGCATTAACATGACTAAAATGCCACAGGATAAGCTTGAAGAATGCGTTAATTCAAACCTTAAAAAAATTCGGGATAAGCTTGACCTTGATTTATCAGATGAACAACTTTTAAAATCCGGAAAATATCGCTCCAAGGCAAAACAATAAATTTTTTGTAACTATTCAGCTCTTATGCTTGAAACCGCCCTGTCTGATGGATATTTGTTTCGATGCTAAACGCTTAGGGCTCACTCAAAAATAACTTTACATTTTGAGAGCCGATTCATCCTGCCCGGCCGCGTTGTGAAAACACGACATATCTTGATATGCCTTAGTTCCCACGCCTTGCCGGCCAGGCGACTCAACTCTCAAGATTGGTAATTTATTTTTAAGTGAACCCTTAACCTCCTGCAAATATCTATCAGACAGGGCTTTTAGATTACTTCTTTTAACGGGTTAAACAATTACAATTTTTAAAAATATTGAAAACAACTTGAAAATATACAAATTAAAACAAGTAAAAAATATTGTCTTTGAGTGTCCTGGATTGAAAGACAGGGCAAATATCAAAAAAGCAATTAAAAACGGCAAAAAGGTGTATGTGCTGGAACCCTTTTGTGCTTATCATCACAGGCGGTTTAGATTTTTCCCATCTCCGCTTCCCAAGTATGTTCAAACCTTTTTAAAGGATGGGAAAATAGAAAAAATTGATGCAGATAAAATGGGGTCAAGAACGATCTCTTTTGCATCAGCGGAAAAAGCGGTGCAGGCAATTGAAACCGTTTTTCCATATTATCTGAAAGATCATAAAACACTCTTTGATTTTGTTGTTAAGGTTCATCATTCCAAACACGCTTTAAATATATTTAAAAAGAACCTGTGTGATATGCTGGGAGATTTTTTTTCTCTGAACACTATGTTTCACAAAATTGAAAACGTGTTCAAAGGAGAAAAAGTCTTAATCTATCCTGACACGGATATTAAAAATTATTTGTATTTAAAGAGAATTGTTAATGACAGCGCTCAAGATGCTTATAAACATAAAAATATTTTATTTTCAAAGAACCGCAATTTATACTATTTCAAAGAACTTTTTGTAAAAAGCATTGTTATCAAGGGTGGTCTGTTTGTCCAGACTTTTGCAAGTCTTTTGTTTGGATTTATATTTTCAAAGCCAGGCAAAAGTCCTGTGAAAGATTATCCTTATGCCATAAGTATTGTTGCTCCCAAAAGGCAGCTGAGAAATAATAGCCGGGGGCCTGGGTTTTTAATAGACAATAAAAAAATCACATCTGACCAGGTTGTGTATACACCCATTGTGCCCATTGATAATGATCAATTAAAAACTTTAAAGTCCTATGGCAGCGATGTTGTTGTACCCCTAAAAATAGGGCGGTTCTTTTCTGACTGGAAAAAATGGTTCTTTTTATGGCTATTATCATTTAAAGGGAAATATTTACTAAATGATAATGAGCTGAAAATAGCTTCATTTGCTATATTCACCTATTTTAAATGGCAGTATGTTATTAAACATATAAGCTTTTCTAATTTTATTACCCATTGCGATTTTTCAACTTCACATATCAGTCGTAATATTTTGTTTGAACAAAATAATATTCAAACATGGTATTTCACGGATGCGGTAAATTTTGGTCATGCGTTTAGGGAATCAGATGAGAAATGGAATCGTCACCCCTTCTGGACCTATCTGCATTATGATCATTTTGTGACATGGTATTCTGATCTTGCAGCTTATTTTGCAGCTCACCCCCAAAGTTTTAAAAAATCACACGTTGTCGGCTGTCTCTGGAGCAGTCATGTGGATAAAAAAACGCATACGGCAGAATATATGGACAGGCTTTTTCCTGGAAAAACAATAAAGAATTCATTTGTAATTGCGGTTTATCCCTCTACCTATACTGTAAAAGGAATCACCTCATATGAAGAGGGAGTTGTTTTTATTGAACATGTATACAGGCTTGTACAAGAGGTAGACAATTTAATCATTATTATTAAAGAAAAAAAAGAGATGCAGCTTCATCTTCAATTGGAGCCGGTGCTGGGGGAAAAACTGGTAACACTTTACAAAGAAATGGAAAAACACCCAAGAATAAAAATATTGACCAATGAATTTGATTCTTCTCTTTTAATGACCCATGCAGATATGTGTATCTCGTTTCCATTTACCTCCACAACCACTGAAGCCTTGAGTGCAAATTTAAAAGCGATCTGGCACGACCCTTGTGAATACTACAGGAATTCGCCTTATGGCCATAATGGAAAAGTGGTGACATACGGCTATAATGATTTGAAAGCTAAAATAATAGAAATTAAAGATATGAAAGCCGGGACCTATCAAAATCCTATATCCCTAGATTCAGATCTCATGGATCCCTGGCGTGACGGGAAAGCTGTAGACAGATTCCGGGATCTTCTCACGCATTATTCAAAAGTTTCTAAAGATGGATAACAAAGAACATCAGGTCAAAAACACCTTTATTTATTTATTGCCTGTTATTATTGGCAATGCACTGCCCTTAATTTCCCTGCCGATATTTACAAGGATCTTAACAAGGGAAGATTTTGGGTTGCTTGCTCTTGTGCAGATATATGCAATCTTTGCAAGCGGTCTGGCCAACTTTGGGATGACGGCAGCCTATGACCGCAATTATTTTCAATATAGAAGTGACAACAGGCAAACAGCTCAATTATTGTACTCTACTATTTTATTTGTCCTGCTGAATTTTGTTTTTCTTGCCGTACTGACATATATATTTAAAGAAACGCTTGCAAGGTTTGTTACCGGTTCCTATCTGTATGGGAACTTGTTGTTTTTTTCCTTTTGCGGGCAATTTTTTTTTAGTATCAGCTATTATTATTTAAGCTTTTTTAAAAATTCCGGAAC
>JABIYQ010000065.1 GCA_018702715.1 Desulfobacula sp.
CTCAAATCTTGCTAACGATCCTGCCCTGCCTTAAAAAACCTAAAAAGAATGAGCGAAGCGAATTAAATGCGTATTTTAAAGAAAATTACTACAAAAAAATAAATTTAATTTAGGCGACAACTTGCTTGACAAACACCGATCTGATCAGTTTTAACGTTTCCTTGACAATAGGCTGCATTTTCATAAGCTTTAATTCACTGTTCTCCTGACGGGAAAATGTGAGGATCTGTCTTACCAGCTCCTTTGCTCTTAAGGCAGCAGCATAAATTTGATTCAGGCTTTCCTGGGATGAGTTATCTTCAGGAGCATCCATTAACAGTATCTCAGTATGGCCCATGATAGGAGAAAGAATGTTATTGAAATCGTGAGCAATGCCTCCTGCTAACGTGCCGATAGATTCCATCCTTTGAGACTGGTTTACCTGTTCTTGAAGTCTTGCAAGTTTTTTTTCCGATAAAATATTTTCAGTAATGTCCCGACCCGTACCACTTATGAAAGGTTCACCGTCCTCGGGTATAATTAATGCGCTTTTGTATCCAAGATAGTGCTCGTCACCATTCTTATTATTATAGATTGTAATACCTTCATGGTGCCCATGTTTCTTGAGCGATTCCAGGTATTCACTTTTAAATGCAGGCACTAATTTTGGTCTCATAAAATCCGAAGCCGGCCTTCCGATTAACTCGTTCTCTTTATATCCAAATGCTTTGCAAAGAGCAGGGTTAACCGAGGTGTAGCAGCCTTCAAGATCCTGGGTATAAATGATGGCGTTGATGCCGTTAAACAAATCACGAAAACGCTTTTCTGATTTTATTAATCTGTCTTTAGTTAGTTTTCTTGCGGTCACATCTCTCAACGCACCGGATATTTCCACAATTTTACCAGTAGCATCTTTGACCGGAGATTCTTCAACTTCAACCAATAGGATGCTGCCATCTTTTTTCCTCAATTCAAGCAAATAAGGTTTTTGGATCTTACCTGTTTTTATTGCATTCTTTGTAATCTCAACACCCTTAAGATTAATTGGGTTGTCCGTTGTCAATTCAGTCCATTTTTTTTTCATTTGGTCCGGGGTATATCCAAGGATTTCCTCGCAAGTTGGACTGACATAGGTTAAAACGTGGTTTGTATCATGGATGTAAAACAACTCGTTGCTATGTTCAATAATGGTTTGTAAATGGCTTTCACTTTTCTGCAAAGCCTCCTCAGCCTGTTTGCGATCAGTGATGTCCGTATACAGGGCAACAACTCCCTTGAGCGCATTATCAATAAGGATCGGGGCACCGGAAGCAATGACCTGGACACAAGTCCCGTCCTTTCGATATCGCACGGATTCAATGGGTTTTAGCAGTTCCCCTGAAAGAACCTTGCGCGTATTATCCCGGGCTTCGGGTTTTACTTTGGGATTGCTGACCAGATCATCAAGATCACGGCCTTGCGCTTCTTCACTGGTATATCCGAAAATTTTCTGAGCACCGGGGTTCCACTGGAGTACTCGATGGGAGGGATCAAGGGTTATGATGGCGATGGGGGCATGGTGAAAAACCGATTCAAGATATTTTTGACGTTTTAAGAACTCTTCTTTGCTTAGGGTATTTTCCCTCTTTTCTTTTTCAAGCTCTTTAATCCTTTGTTCCAATTCTTCATAGGTTGGTTTTTTTGCCATATTGCATCCCTTTTTTAAAAGTTGGCATGAGCTTGATTCTCGTAGCTTAACTTGCCATATCCATGTCAATAAAAATCACATTATGATATATTTTTAAGCAAGGCAAATAAATTTTTATAAATAAAAATCAATATTGGAAAGGCACAATCAGGTGAATCAAGCTTTTATTAAATTTGTTTGATCGAAATTATGAATTCTCATACAAAGGGTAGGTCATCCCAAATCCACCATCAAATTTTCATTTACCGGCTGGGTCATGGGGTTGTGTACTATCCCTGGCCCCGCAGGGCCTTAGGGTTGTGTGCTATCCCTGGCCATCAGCAAGGTGCCAGATGCAAGGCGACAAGGAGTGACGAGTGAGGTGTATAAGCCATACTCCGCAGGGAGGAACGACCGCAGTCAACGTAGCAGGTGGTGCCTTGATGGTGGATCAGGGTCATTCATGTCTTTTCTTGTTGGCGGTTGTATGTTATTCGATTAATGGCAGGGTCAAGCTTAATATAGCTGGGGTCAGGCTTGCATAGTTGCGTTTAGCGTTCAATAAACGCAACTATGC
>JABIYQ010000275.1 GCA_018702715.1 Desulfobacula sp.
AAATCCTTACAGTACGCTATTTTACATGCTAAAAAAAAGGCCCCCAAATCACAGGTGGTCTTAATGACTCCCCAGGGGAACCGCTTCAGCCAGAAAAAGGCATTTGAACTTGCATCTGAAAGTAAAGGGCTCATTTTTGTATGTGGAAGGTATGAAGGAATTGATGAAAGGATATACACCACGCTTGTTGATGAAGAGATCTCCATCGGGGACTATGTCATGACCGGCGGAGAGTTGGCATCCATGGTCATCATTGATTCAATAGCCCGGTTAATCCCGGGTGTATTGGGGAGTTGTGAATCTTTTCAATCAGATTCATTTACAGATGACAGACTTGAGTATGCACAATATACAAGGCCCGAAGAATTTGAAGGGCTAAAGGTTCCCGGGGTGTTATTGTCAGGGGACCATGAAAAAATAAGATTATGGAGAAAGAGATCTTCTCTTCAACGGACATTTTTAAAACGACCAGACCTTTTACAAAAAGGTAAACTTACTGCTGAAGAAAAAAAAATTTTAAAGCTATGGGGTCAGGAGTTGGAAAGCCTTGTTAGAGAATAACCTTTACGTGGCATTGGTCCATTTTCCTGTAATGAACAAGAAAAATCAACCCATTGGATCAGCCCTGACCACAATAGATTTGCATGATATTGCAAGGGCATCCATCACCTTTGGTGTAAAAGGATTTTATGTTATAACCCCTTATGAAGACCAGGTAACACTGGCCAATCAGGTGGTTGAGCACTGGACAAAAGGAGTTGGCGGTAAGGTAAACCCATATAGGAAAAAGGCCCTGGAACTTATTCGGGTGACCCAGACAATTGAGGATGCGGTCGCCTCAATAGAAAAGGAAAGAAATGAGCCAGTGGTGACTATTGCCACTAGTGCAAAAGAGATACCCGGCTCAATAACAATAGAAGCGTTACGGCAAAAGCTTGATAAGAAAGCTTCCCATGTCATTATTTTTGGAACGGCATGGGGACTGGCAGATGAACTGATTGATACCTGTGATTTTATTTTAGATCCGATTTTCGGGTACACTGATTACAATCACCTTTCTGTCAGGTCTGCTGCATCAATTTATTTAGACAGGATTATTAATGGCAGATAAGATACTTTGTGTTTGCTAAATGGGAAGGCTATTAGGAGGAACAAATGAGTAATATAATTGAGAAATTAGAAAAAGAACAATTACGTCTTGATATCCCTGCATTTGACTCAGGTGATACTGTAAAAGTGCATGTAAAAATCAAAGAGGGTGATAAAGAGCGTATCCAGCTATTCCAGGGCGTAGTGATTAAAAAAACCAAAGGATATGCCAGTGCCCGATTTACAGTAAGAAAAATTTCCGGAGGTATTGGTGTTGAAAGAATATTTCCACTTTTCTCCCCTGCCATTGATAAAATTGAAGTGGTAACACAGGGACGGGTTAGAAGATCCAAACTCTATTATCTTAGAAATCTTCGAGGTAAGGCAGCCAGGATCAAAGAGAAACGGTTTGCTTAAAAACCCCTTAAAAGGTTTCGCGGATGTGGCAATTTGAACACAAAGCAAAAACCCAAGGGTATAAAATAATAGCAGGTGTTGATGAGGCCGGCAGGGGACCCCTTGCTGGCCCTGTCGTGTCTGCTGCAGTTATCCTGCCGCATGATTTTGCATGTATTGGGATCAATGATTCCAAAAAACTGTCAGAAAAAAAAAGGAATGCTCTCTTTCCCATCATCAAGGAAAAAGCTATTGCTGTATCCACTGGCATTGCTTCTCACCATGAGATCGATGAAATTAATATTCTTCAGGCATCTTTGCTTTCCATGAAAAGGGCTGTTAAGAATCTTTCAAACCCACCTGATTTTATTCTCCCGGATTTTCTTCTTATAGACGGTAAATTCCCAATCAACATGGACATTGATCAAGCAGCTTTGATAAAAGGAGATTCCAGAAGCATTTCCATTGCTGCTGCCTCGATTATTGCAAAGGTCACAAGGGATGCCATTATGGAATCACTTCATAAAACATACCCTCAATATAATTTTATCAGACACAAAGGTTACCCAACCAAAGCACACAAAGAAGCCATATTAAAGCATGGCCCCTGCCCAGTCCACAGGCGTACATTTAAAGGGGTAAAAGAGGTGATTTGTGCACAATGACCGAAAAAATCTGGGACGTCGTGGTGAAACTGCAGCAACAGCCTTTGTCCAGGCCAGAGGATTTAAGATTCTTGAAACCAACTATCAAACAAAAATAGCTGAAATTGACATTATTGCAAAAGACAAGAGTTGTATTTGTTTTATTGAAGTCAAAACAAGACGCAGTCTCAAAAAAGGACTGCCAAAAGAATCGGTCACCCCTTCAAAACAAAAAAAAATTATTCAAGGAGCCCTTTTTTATCTAAAAGAAAAAAATATCATGGATTCCAGAGTCCGATTCGACGTGATTGAAGTTTTAGAAAATAAAGGCAATTTTTGCATTAATTTAATTAAAAATGCTTTCCAGGCTTATTAAAGGTGAACTTAACATGAACAGCGAAGATTCATTCGGAACCCTTTATATTGTTGCCACTCCCATTGGAAACCTGGAAGATATTACATTCAGGGCAGTGAAAGTTTTAAAACAAGTGGACTTGATTGCAGCAGAAGATACCCGGCATTCAAAAAAACTGCTTTCCCATTATGAAATCAAAACAAACCTTGTGTCCTGTCATGAGCACAACGAAATTAACAAAACACCTCAATTTATCACACATTTGAAGAATGGTCTTGATATTGCCCTGATCTCTGATGCCGGCACACCATCTATTTCAGACCCAGGATATAAACTTGTTGCAGCAGTTGCCAAAGAAAACCTGTCCATCATCCCCGTTCCAGGATGCAGTGCTGCCATTGCCGGATTAAGTGTGTCCGGGCTTCCAACCGATTCTTTTCTGTTCCTGGGGTTTCTGCCCAAAAAACAGCAAAAGCAACGACAAGCCCTTGAAGCCATAAAAAATCAAAAGCCTACTCTCATTTTTTATGAATCCCCTAGACGTATTATAACCCTCATTCAGAACATGCTCAACGTATATGGGGATCGAAAGGCATGCCTTGCCAGAGAAATCACAAAACTCCACGAAGAATATCTCCGGGGGACGTTATCTGAAATTCTTAAAACCTTAGATGAAAAAAAAATTATTAAGGGTGAATGTTCCTTATTTGTCCAAGGCTGCCCCGAAGGAAAATCAATAAATCAGGAAGAACTCAAAAATATTATTCTTGAACGGCTTTCAACAACCGATTATAAAACATCAGAATTATCCAAACAAATTTCAAAAAAATTTAACATCTCAAAAAAACTGGTGTATGATTTGATTCTAAAATTGAGCCAGGGAAAAAATTAAATATTGAGAAACTAAAGTCTTTGTTTTTGTGTATTTTTTTTCACAATTTTAAGGTTTAATTTCCGTATATTTCAACACCTTGTCATATATATTTTCTATCCTAATTTTAAAAATCCTTAGACCAGTAGGCCTTTCAAGCTTTATTTCTTTGAAATAAAACAGTGGCACTGCTTTTGCATTCTCCATTACCATTATTTAGAAATAAAGTTCCAAATATACTATTTAAGGGATATAAAAATGAAAAAATTATTATTACTCAACATCACATTATTGGCTTTAACAACATTATTCACCCAAGCTTACGCATTGACAATCACACCAGGCGCCACTGCAGGGGCAGGCGATGAAATCCTATGGGGGAACGATACCTCACAATCTAAGATTGACGCCGTCCTTGCCGATTATGACAGCGGTGCCGGCGTTGGATCTGAACTTTACAAGAGTGAGGTAGGTGGTGGAGAATTTGGTCCTTTTGCCGGTAGTTATGACACCCTCTTCTTCAACACAATCTCTGACCCAAAAGATGCATTCATCACATACACAGGTGGGAGCTTTATCAGCGACAATCCATTTCTGCTTGTAAAAGATGGAAATCATGAGCCGGCTTGGTACTTGTTCGATCTGGGTGATTTAGGCTGGGACGGCATGGATACGCTTGAGTTGGAAGACTTCTGGCCTGGCAATGGGGCTATTTCACACGTAACTCTTTATGGAGGCTCAAACCCTGTTCCCGAACCCGCCACAATGCTCCTTTTTGGAATCGGCTTAATTGGACTCGCAGGAATGAGTAGAAAAACCAGAAAAAAATAAATTAAAATCAATATAATTTTAAAAGGCAGGATGATATTTAGTCCTGCCTTTTTTTATTGCAAGCCAAGCTGGTCCTTCAACATAAGAGGCTCTTGGATGTCCAGCTAAGAAAATTAAAAAAAAGGTTGTCTCTTGATAGAAGAGCCAACCCTTTTTTTATCTACTTAAAATATAATTTAACAATATCAATTACATTTTAGATCCTTCTGCATGACTCTGGAGCTTAACTTCAACTTTTTCAGTCAAGGATGCATAGTATTTTCTCAGGATAACCAGAACTTCTTCACGACCAAAATGGTCAACAACTTCTTCATTGTTGGAAAGTGCGTGACGCAGTTTGGTTCCTGAAAGGATAACTCTGTCATCTTTACCGTGCGGGCAGGTTCTCATGGAAGCCATGCCGTCACATTTATGGCAGTAAAAAGTCCAGTCTATTTTCAAGGCCTCACAAAGAAGTGCTTTGCCTTCCCCTTCAGGTGCAGGGATGATATCAAAAATTTCCTGTGCTTCAAACAATGTATAGAAATCACCAACGCCTGCATGGTCACGTCCGATGATCATTCTGTTAACACCGTAGTTCTGGCGGAAAGTAGCATGGAGAAGACCTTCTCTTGGTCCTGCATATCTCATATCAAGAGGATATCCGCCATTGACAACATGTTCGGGAACAAAGAAGCCTTTGATCAGAGTATCAATACATTCAATACGTACATCTGCCGGGATATCGCCTGGCTTTAAGTTACCGATGAGAGAATGGATCAAAACACCATCACATACATCAAGGGCTATTTTGCAAAGATGCTCATGGGATCTGTGCATGGGGTTTCTAAGCTGCATGGAAGCAACATTTGCCCAGCCTTTTTCATCAAAGATAGCACGGGTTTCAGTGGGTGTAAGATAAACACCTTTG
>JABIYQ010000486.1 GCA_018702715.1 Desulfobacula sp.
CAAGGCAGGCATCTACATCATCCGCATGCCCTTTTTTAATAAAATCCTGAATTCCCAACATCAGATCCTCTTCATCGCAAACGATACCCAGCCTCATCTTTCCCTTGAAATCAACTTTGGACTTCATCATGGCTTTTACAGTCAGCAGATTAACGGCCAGACCCGCCTTCATATCACAGGATCCCCTGCCGTATATTTTACCATCATGGATCTCCCCGCCAAAAGGATCATGGTGCCAAAGGGCTCGATTGCCCTCGGAAACCACATCCGTATGACCTTCAAACATCAAACAGGGCCCTGGCTTGCCTGAATCAATGGTAACAATAATGTTCTCCCTTAAGGGAACCACCTCTTGGATAAGTGGTTTTACTCCCAGTTCTCTTTGGATCCAGTCGGCGATAAACCGGACAACCCCGGCTTCTGTATTACCTGTTTCCGGACGAATCACTGAATCAATCCTAATCAAATCCTGAGTCAAACCAACCAGTTCATCTTTATTTATAAAACTGAGCAATTGTGCTTCCGTTTCATTGATCATACGACTATCCTTTATAAGTTCATATATACATTCAAAATTAAGTTAAGCCTTTTTTGGGCATTACCAAATTAAAATATAACAGGGGTATAATTTACAACACAGTCAAATGACATTGCAAGTATATTACGCCTCCCAATTTTTTTTAAAAATCCATTTGCCTGGATAAAAAATAACAACCCGGCTTATAGTCATAATCGTTGACTTATATTTGTTTAAAAGATATTGAAGATTTTACTATTTTGAACAAAAAATTCAATATAATTAAAGGATTTTCCATGGATGCTTACGTTCCTACCAGAGAAGATGCATACACATTATTAAAAAAATATAATAAAAAAGAAGGTTTAATACGCCATGCTCTTGCCGTTGAATCCGTCATGGGACATTTTGCCCAAAGGTTTAATGAGGATGAGGAAAAATGGCGGGTCATAGGCTTGGTACATGACCTTGATTATGAAATGTTTCCTAAAGAACATTGCCATAAATGTATTGAATTATTTAAAGAAAACAATTGGCCCGATGACTATATTCGGGCGGTCATAAGTCATGGCTGGGGAATTTGTACGGATGTTAAGCCTGAAACCAATCTTGAAAAAACACTCTATGCCATTGATGAACTTACAGGTCTTGTTGCAAGTTCAGCCCTTGTCCGGCCGTCAAAAAGCATCCTTGATATCAAGGCAAAATCAGTGAAAAAAAAATTTAAGGACAAAAGGTTTGCAGCAGGAGTTGACAGACAGGTAATCCTGAATGGTGCCGAATTCCTGGACATGGATCTTTCTGAATTGATCACACAAGTCATATTGGGAATGCAGCCCGTTGCCCAAAACATCGGGTTAAAAGGAAATTTATAAGTTCACCAAACCATTATAAAGAGCCTCTTACCTCAATATTATTTTGGGCAAGATGAATTTTTACATCCTGGATCAAAATTTCCTTTCTGTGAAAAATACCGGCAGCCAGAGCTGCTTCTGCATTTGTATTTTTAAAAACCTGGACAAAATGCTCTTTACTGCCGGCACCACTTGAGGCAATCACGGGAATGGAAACAGCATTTTTTACCGCTGTGATCAATTCAAGGTCAAATCCTGAGTTTGTTCCGTCTTTATCAATACAATTGAGCAAAATCTCTCCTGCACCAAGATCCTGACAGGCAAGGGCCAAAGCTACAGCATCCAGGTCTCTTTTTGTTCTACCTCCCTGGACGGTGCACTGATACCAGCAATAGGCTTCATTTTCCGGGCCCAAAAAGCTTGTTTTGATCACGTGGTGATTTTTTGCGTCCCCGGGCGAATTGACATAGACCCTTTTGGGATCAATGGAAATCACAACTGCCTGGTTGCCATAAACCCTGGAAATTTGTTCAATAGATGTTTTCCCTGATTTTTTACCTGTTTTAAGATATTCTTCTGCAATATATACAGCATCACTGCCAATGGATATTTTGTCAGCCCCAGACCTGAAATACTGGGCAGCAACATCAAGTGCTGTATATTTTTTACCCTTATTATCTGTATAATCCCTAATTCCGCCACCAATGGTCAGCGGCACAAAAACGTTTTTACTGGTTTTTTCAAGGACGTCTATCATTGGCATGTCTTTTAAAGGAAAATCCCTGAACCCAGTGATATTTAAAAAAGTGATCTCATCGGCACCCTCTTTGTAATATCGCGTGGCAAGCTCTACAGGTTTACCCATATTCCTGACATCACCTTTTTCTCTTACATCATACTGATCGCCTTTGGTCACTACAAGATCACCATTATCATTCGCCCTGACATCCAGGCAGGCTATAATCCTTTTTGAAAGTCCTTTTCCTTTGATATCAGCTTTTTGTCTTGATTTCAGATCCTTTTGATAAATAAAATTTTCAAGCAATTTAATTCCGTTGTTTCCGCTTTTTTCCGGATGAAACTGTGTACCAATAATATTACCTTTTTGAACACTGCTCACAAATTCATAATCATATTGTGTAGTGGTTAACACAACAGAAGCATCCACGGGTACAATATGATAGGAGTGGACAAAATAAAATTTTGTATCCGGGATCACACCATTGAAAACAGGTGAATCCTTTTTCAGGTTTACCCCGTTCCAGCCAATATGGGGAACTGCAAGTCTGGTTTTGAACCGTTTGACCCGGCCCTTGAAAACCCCCAGGCTTTCATTGCCTGAAAAATCTTCTTCACTGCCCTCAAAAAGAGCCTGCATGCCAAGACAAATGCCAAAAAAAGGGCGATCAGCCTTAAGATATTCTTGTAATGGATTTATATAATTTTTTTCGTGGAGAATCTTAATCATGTTTTCATAATTACCAACGCCGGGAAATAACAATTTCTCTGCATTTAAAATATCAGAGGGTTTATTAACCATTTTTATTTTTCCGCCCAGTTTTTCAATGGCATTAACCACACTTCGAACATTGCCGGCCCCGTAATCAAGTAGGGTAATCATAATATTGTGCTATCCTTTATTTTTTATTTCTGGTGATTTTAATTTCTGGTATTTTTAATTTCTGGTGATTTATATTTCTGATTCCATTTCGTACAACTATGAATTTATCTTATCAATAAACTTGCATTTTCAATACAGGCTATTTCCTTTTTAAATCCCTTAATAAGGGGCTGTATAATATCTATATCGATTTTTGTTACTCCGATTTTGTGACAAATTTTATCATCCAGAGTCGTTTTTAGAAAGATATTTATCCGGCCTGTTTTGGCCATCATAGATAATGCAGTACCGCCGTTGCCTTTATAATCCGTCTTTAAAATATCAAAGACCAAATTAAAATCCTGATATTTAAAATACTCCATAAAGGTATCAGATCCAATACCATCCCTGCACTCAGCCAGGACGATAAGGCTGCCTTTATCCTTTACAAACATGGCTGCATTATTGATGGCCTTGTGTACCTGGATAAAATTAATGTCTTTGGGAAATCCTCCGCAGGAGGCAATGACCAGATCATATTGTTTTTTTGTATTGGCCTTATAAAAAGGATCAAGGTGTTTGCATGCCCTTAAAAAATCATTGTAAGTATTTCCGACAATGAACTGACACACCTGTCCTTTTGAGTCAAGAATACCATGAATTGAAACCCTTTGTATCTCAATCATATCATCAATCTGTTTTAAATCCTCGGCCAAAAGATTATTTTCAAAGTTTCCAGGTCGACAACCAGGATTTAATTTTTTTATATCTTTATCAAGGAAAAGCGCATGGTTTTTATAGATATCAGTTTTATACCCCAAACCAGGGAACAGCAATTTTCTACCCCCCCCATATCCGGCAAAATAGTGATGGGAAAGTGCACCAAAAGTAATGATCAGATCACTTTCAAGAATGTCTTTTCGAACATGAACCATTGTGCCGCAATCCGTTTTACCAAGATATGTGAAAAGGCTTTTATCATTGCAGTCATGATGAATAAATTTGTATTTTTGATAACTATCTCCATAGGCGTTCAAGCATTCTTTATCGCTCTGTCCTGCATGGGTGCCATAGGCAATAAAAATTTGAATTTGCCTGGTTTGGATGCCTTTTTGAAGGAGGATATCTAAAACCCATGGCAGGTAAGTCTTATAATCACAAAGTCGGGTTTTGTCGGCCACCACAATGGAAACAGCCTTACCGGCAGACAGATTTTTAGTCAGACACAAAGAAAAATCATCTGCAAAATTTTCCCGGATGATATGAAAGTCGGGTTCTCTTATGCGTAAAGAGTCTGCCTTATCCGGCACCTCAATAGTAATAATATCTTTCCCATATTTAAATTCAGCATTTTTGAACATAAATCCCCTCCATATTGTATATACATGGGGTGCTAAAAATCAATGCTGCCCGGAGTTCTTGGGAATGGAATGACGTCCCTGATATTATTGATCCCTGTAATCATCATTAAAAATCTCTCAAACCCCATGCCAAATCCTGAATGGGGTGCGGAACCAAATTTTCTGGAATCCAGGTACCACCAATAATCTTCCATTGGCATGTTCATCCCTTCCATTCTCTTTTCCAGCACTAAAAGTCTTTCTTCTCTCTGGCTGCCCCCAATGAGTTCACCGATCCTGGGAACAAGAAGATCAACTGCGGCAACGGTTTTTCCATCATCATTCATGCGCATATAAAAAGGCTTGATTTCTTTTGGATAATCTGTGAGAAAAATAGGTTTTTTAAAATAAACCTCTGCAAGGTATCGTTCATGTTCCGATTGCAGATCTATACCATATTCAACTGGAAACTCAAACCTCTGTTTAGATTTCAACAATATTTCAATTGCCTGGGTATATGTAATCCTGCCAAATTCCGTGTTCAAAATTGTATCAAAAAGTTTGGGCAATGATTTATCTACAAAACTTGTGAAAAGATTCATATCCTCGCCACATTTATTTATGGCATGCTGGGTTAGATATTTAACTAGTTCCTCACCATGATCCATGTTTTCTTTTAAGTCACAAAATGCCATTTCCGGTTCCAGCATCCAGAACTCTGCCACATGGCGGCTGGTATTGGAATTTTCCGCTCTGAATGTCGGGCCGAAAGTATAAACATCCCCTAGCGACAGAGCAAACATTTCAGCAGACAACTGGCCTGAAACTGTCAGGTTTGATTCCTGGCCAAAAAAATCTTCTTTAAAATCCATTTTCCCTTGTTTTTTCACTTTCTCAGGATCAAGATTTGTCACCCTGAACATTTCACCTGCACCTTCAGCATCAGACCCGGTAATCAAGGGAGCTGTCAGATACCTGAACCCTTTTTCCTTATAAAATTTATGAATGGCAAAAGCCATCTCTGATCTGAGCCGAAAGACAGCGCCATACTTGTTTGTCCTGGGTCTTAAGTGGGCAATTGTTCTTAAAAATTCATCTGAGTGTCTCTTTTTCTGAAGCGGATAGGATTCCGGGGCCATATTTATAATTTGGATTTCAGATGCCTGTATTTCCCATTTTTGACCTTTTCCCGGTGATTCAATAAGCTGTCCTGCAACCGCTATTGAAGTGCCTGTCGTAATGGTTTGAATGTCTGAATAATTTTTCAGATCATTATTGGCGATGACTTGAATATTTTTAAGGCCTGACCCGTCATTGATTTCCATGAAACAAAATTCTTTTGAATTACGTCTGGTCCTTACCCAGCCTTTGATAAGGATTGCACCAGGGGTTTTCTCAAGGGTTAACGCGACATTGATTTTTGTTCTTTGCATTGCTTTATCCCACAAAAAATAATATATTAAAAAATTTGATTATACTTACAATTTAAAGATTATATTTTAGAATTTCATTATCATGCATAAGAAAAATTATCAAGATATCCTTGCACTGGTCCAGACGCCAACACGATATACGGGCAATGAGATCAATTCAATTAAAAAAGATCTGGACAAGGTGGATCTAACCTTTGCCCTGGTCTTTCCAGACCTGTATGAAATCGGAACCTCTCATTTTGGGCTGCAGATTCTCTATTCCATTTTAAACAGCCAGAAAAATATTGCCGCAGAAAGATTTTTCATGCCTGCCCCGGACATGGAAGCCTATCTTTTGGAAAAACAAATCCCCTGTTTATCCATGGAATCTCAAAGACAATTAAAAAACTTTGATATCATAGGCATCAGCCTGCTTTACGAGTTGAACTTTACCAATATTTTAGCCATGTTAAGCCTGTCAAAGATTCCTTTTTATTCAAGGGAACGAGAAGACGCCTTTCCCTTGATAATTGGGGGGGGACCCTGTGCTTTCAACCCTGAACCCCTGGCTGACTTTTTTGATGCCTTTGTTATCGGAGATGGTGAAGACACGGCCGTTCAAATTTCAAACCAGGTCATTGAATTCAAGCAGCAGGGAGACGGTCAAAAAAAGACGCTGCTCAAACTTTTATCAAAAATAGACGGGGTTTATATTCCTTCATTTTTTGAACCGATTTATAACGCAGCAGGCATTCAAACACTATCACCTGTATTTGACGATTATAAAACAGTTAAAAGAGCTTTTTTGCAAACGCTTACACAAAACAATTTTCCAACCTCTCCCATTCTTCCCTTTGGCAAACCCGTCCATGACAGACTGCGGCTGGAGATTGCCCGGGGGTGTTCAAGGGGATGCCGGTTTTGCCAAGCCGGAATGATATACAGACCGGTCAGGGAAAGATCATTGGAAGATCTGATTACAATTGCACAAGCCTCTTTAAAAGCAACAGGGCATTCCGACATCTCTCTTTTATCCCTTAGCACTGGAGATTATTCAAACCTGCCTCAATTAATGGAACGGCTTCTTGACCTGAACCAGGGATATTGTAATGCCATATCTCTTCCATCCATAAGAGCGGAAAAATTGACCCCGGAACTGATGAATATTATCAAAAGGGTCAGAAAAACCGGATTTACCATTGCACCGGAGGCAGGATCTCAAAGGTTAAGAGATATCGTCAATAAAAACCTCACCGAAGAAAGTATTACAAAAACGGTTGAAAATGCATTCAACCTTGGCTGGAAAAATATTAAACTCTATTTTATGATGGGACTTCCCTTTGAAACATCAGAGGATATAGAAGCCATCTGCACTCTTTCCAAAAAACTTGCATCAGCCTATGCCAAAGGTAAAGCAACCATTAACGTCAGTGCAAACTCTTTTATTCCCAAAGCCCA
>JABIYQ010000067.1 GCA_018702715.1 Desulfobacula sp.
ATAATACCGCATGACACAATTTAATAACTGCCAATATATGAACTTTCAACATAACTTCATATGTTGAAAATTCTTCTTTATGGAAAAAATTCTCTTTGGCAAAACCCGCATTATTAACAAGAATTTCTAAGTTTTGTATTTTCTTGATTTTTTTAGCCAACAAATCGATTTCTTTATCGTTTGATAACTCTACAATCATGACTTCTACATCTATTTTATTTTCTGTCGATAATGTATTTGATAAAAATTCTATCTCTTCTTTCCTTCTTCCCGTAATGATTAAATCATATCCTTGTTTAGCAAACCTTTTTGCAAAGGCAGCGCCTATTCCGCTGGTAGCTCCTGTAATACACGCTGTTTTTCTTTTAGTAGAATGGATTGTCATCGTATCCTCCTTTGAATCTCTTGTTTCTAAAACACACTTATTTTGCGACTTATTCGGGTTCAATGAAGACTGTTGCTTCAATCTTTAACTTTTCTCGAAGGTCTTCTTTAATAATCACAGATAGTATAAAAATTATAACCGCTGACATAGTAAATACAGCAGCTTCTTGGCTTCTCAATCTTTGGATCGCATCAAATAAAAAGTTTGAACCTACTATGAATAACAATACTCCAATAATGATTGAGGCAACTGATTCAGCTCTTCCGTGACCAAACGATTGGTTTTCATCTGCAGGTTTTGATGAAATTTTTGCCCCCAAGATCACCACAACTGAGGTCAGGCTATCTGATAAAGTGTGCCAGGCATCTGCTAAAATTGCTATTGAGCCAGTCATTATCCCAACCCAATATTTTAAGATAAACAGGATTACATTGATTACTATTGATCCTATACCTTCAATATAAGCCAATTTTTTTGTTTCATTTTTCATAATTAATCTCATTAATTAGTTAGTACAATAAAACTAACTATATTCCATGCTCCAGAGCTTGTCAATGTTCTTTATAAGTTTGTTGGTGCTAAATAATTTGTTTGGATTTCATGGCAAATTCTAATGTTATAATCGATCAGGAGTCAAATTCGAAGAAATACCGTGCTACCGTGCGCTTTTTTCACCAGTCCAGACTTTTTGAATATTTCAAGAATACCACATCTGGTATGGGCAAATTTTTCATCCTAAGATCTATTATAGGCCTATACGAAAAGCTGGCGGGGTATTGTTTACAATATTGGGGCGGGGTCTGCGGGATCAGGCGGGGTAAAACTCGCAACAAAAAAAAGACGCTACATAATTGGAGTTAAACAGTGTTCAAAACCTTTATATCAAAAAGGAATCCCCAAGTTAATCCCTATGGGGATGTTAAAGATATTTTTTACCAACCGGATGCTCTATTAATTAGATTGTACAACATTTCAGCGGTTTGATGAAGATATTTGGAACTTATTGTTTTCTAATATTTCCAATTAATTTGATTTATTCATGAATATAAATTATTATATAAATACTATTCAATAATTCCTGTTCGGTAATTTTTAAACAACCAAGAGAGGAGGTCCTATGAGCAAATCTATTCACAGGCTCATTGATGAGCAAATTAAAAGATGGGAAATGGACAGTAAAAAAGAAGTACCTATTCAGGAAAAAGTACAGGTTATTACTATTTCCCGTGAATCCGGCAGCCAGGGTTTTGAAGTGGCAAAAGCCTTATGTAATGAAATCGGATTTGATTTATTTGATCATGAAATTGTGAATTTAATGGTTGAAACTTCCAAAAACAGCCGGGTTTTATTAGAAACCCTTGATGAAAGAGGAATGAATGTTGTTGAAGATGTTGTATCCAATTTTGTAAATAAACATCATCTATGGGAGGATGAGTATTCAAAACTATTAATTAAAATACTCACGACCATAGGAAAACACGGGAAAGCGGTAATATTAGGGCGTGGTGCCAATTGCGTGCTTCAGCATCTGAACATTTTCAGGGTGAGACTGGTAGCCCCGTTGGCCATTAGACGGCAGAATATTCAAAACCGTTTGGATTTAAATAAAGAGTATGCACAAAAGCATATTGTAAGTACAGATGCCAATCGCGCCGCTTTTGTAAAAAGATATTCTAACAGTGACTCAACAGATTCATCAAACTACGACCTTGTCATAAATACAGGGGCATTGTCTGTTGAAAAAACTGTTCAGATTATAAAATGTGCCATCACATAAAGTTAAACACTCATATTGTCCATGGCTTTTTTCATTTGCAGTACATGTCTTAATCGTTCTTCATTTTCCACAAGTGCAAGTCTCAGATATCCTTCTCCTTCTTCGCCAAAACCTTTGCCAGGGGCGATTAGTAGATTACCTTTGTTCATTAGTTCAATATAAGCGCAAATTAAACCGCATCTTCCAGGTCAGCCAGTTATGAGATATTATGCCTTCTAAAAAAAAGATATTAGAATAACAAAAATCATTGTTCCGCTGAATAAGATCCTTCAACTCAAAGATTATTATTGGCATAGCCGAAAATAATAATCTTTGTTTGCAAAACTATTCTTCTAAAAAACTTCTTTGATGACATTAACATTTGAAAATTTAATTCTTTTTGATCATTATCTGATGGTTAAGGTTTTTAACGATCTGTTTAATTTTTTTAGCCAAACAACCATCTATATGGTATGGTTGATATGCTGACTAATAGACGATAATAAAAAAAGAGAAGGAAAGAAAGGATAAATGAAATTGGGATTTCGTGGCAAAATATATTTCGTTTTTTTTGCATTGCTTCTGATCCAGGGCCTTGTTATCTTCTTCTGGACCACCCACGTATTGAAAGACGCCATTATTTCGTCGATATTTGTTGCAGGTATTGTTGGGACCCTGCTTCTCATTCCTGTTACAAATAGCATCAAAAGACTTCATGACTCCCCGGAAAAGATATTGAAGGGGAACCCTGATGTAAGGGCTTTCCCAAAGTTTAAAAAGAACGGCAGGGATCTTTATCAAGAAAATTTATCTGATCTGAAAAGTGCTGAACGGTTTTTAGATGAACAAAAAACCCTGCTCCAGACAATATTGGATGCTATTCCGGATTTCATATCCCTGCAGGATAATAAAGGCCGCTACGTCTCAGTGAACAGAGCTTTTTGTGAAATTTTGAATAAAACCAAAAAAGAAATTGTTGGAAAGACAAATGCTGATTTGTTTCAAAAAGCCCATGCACAAAAATACAGCATTGAAGATAGAACTGTTCTTGAAACAAAAATTCCCCTTGTCAAAGAAAATAGGGTAAAAAGTTTAAACGGATCAAAGTGGCTGCATGTGGTAAAAATTCCTGTTTTGGAAACAAAAAAAAAGGTGACTGGCCTTGTGTGCAGCGGCAGGGATATTACAGAGTTTAAACGTGTTCAGGAACAACTCACCCATGCCCAGAAAATGGAATCAGTGGGCCGCCTGGCTGCCGGTGTTGCCCATGAAATCAACACTCCCCTTGGAATTATCCTTGGATATGCCCAGCTTTTACTTGAAGATGTTGAAAAGGACGGGCAGGTATATGAAGATGTGGCAACCATTGCCAAACAGACAAAAAATTGTTCCAAAATTGTTGCAGACCTTTTAAATTTTTCTCGTTCCAGTCAAAAAGACATAACAACATTTAATATTATAGAAGCAATGGAAGAAATCCTGCATATGGTTGAGCATACCTTTAGTATGAACCATGTTATTGTTAAACATGAATATGATAAAGATCCTTTATTGATGATAGGGGATAAAGAAAAATTAAAACAGGTGTTTATCAATCTTTTAAACAATGCTTTTGATTCCATTAAAGAAAATGGCAGCATCATTGTAAACACAAATCCCGGGGAAACCTTAGATGAGATAAAAATATCCATATCAGATACGGGTTGTGGAATTTCCAAAGATAATATAAAAAAGATATTTGAACCCTTTTATACGACCAAGGGTCCGGACCAGGGAACCGGGCTTGGGCTGTCCGTTACATTTGGTATTATAAAAGAGCATAAAGGAACCATTAAAGCCTATTCCCCTCCATTAACAGGAAATAAAAAAAATAGGGGAACACAATTTATTATTGAACTGCCCACTGGCTTAAACATGAAAAAGGGAGAACTAAATGGCAAACATTCTCGCACTGGATGATGTACTGGATGCAGCAAACCTGGTCAAACGGATTCTTGAGAGAAAAGGGCATAAGGTTACTCCTTTTACGGAAGAAGAAGATGCCATTTCTTTTGTGGAGTCCAATGAAGTTGATCTGGCTATTTTAGATATTAAATTAAAAAAAATGAGCGGAGTTGAAGTCCTGGAAGAAATGAAAAAAAGATCGCCATCCATTAAGGTTATCATGTTGACGGGTTACCCGACCATAGAAACTGCCAGGGAGTGCCTAAAGCTGGGCGCCGGTGAATACTGTGTGAAACCCATTGATAAAGATGAACTGGAAGACAAGGTGGCCCAGGTCCTTAAAAATTAATAAAAGCCTGAATTTTAAAAAACATTTCTATAAAAAAATATTAGTGCTGATTATCTGTTTTTTCTCCTGGGATTGAATCTTCGGCAGCTTTCCGGATATCCACGATCTTTACATCACCCACATATTCCTTTGACTCGTATTTGGTAATCCGGGTCATCTTTTTTGTGAGTTCCGATACTTCATTGAGGTTCCGGATAATCGTTTTAAGGTCCTCCTGCATCTGGGGTTCCATAAGATCATCCAGAACCAACTGGGCAGTTCCAAGTGCTGAAAATACAGGTGTGTTCAGTTCATGGGCAGCGGCCCCTGCCATTTCTAAAACACCCTGAAGCCTTTCTTTTGTCCTGTGTTCTTCTCTAAGCTGAATATGGGCGGTCACATCCCTGATCGTTAAAATAATGAAATCATCTCCGGCTTTTTTACCAAAGGCTGAAACAGGTGTCGCCCTCTCCTCAAAATACTTTTCTTTGTTATCCTTAACAATCCGTCTTATGCATGCAGATGTCTTTTTTCCTTTTTCAATATCCTTTAAAGGACAGTCATCAGGATTACAGATTTTGATAATCTCATGGCAAGGTCTTCCGAGAATTTCAAGTTCTTTTAAATCATGATCCTCAAGAAAGGCATGGTTGACCATGGTGATGTGATGATCAAGGTCTATTACGATTAATTGAGCATCCAGGCTGTCAATCACCATCTGGAGAAAATCCTCGTGCTGTTCCAACTCTGTTATGAGTTTTGTTATTTTTCCATAATTTTTCGCATTTTGGATCGCAATTCCACCCTGCTCTGCGACTGCTGTAGCGAAATTAATTTCAGCATCTGAAAAATCACGCCTTTCAGAAGTAAGGAATCTGAGCACCCCTATGATTCTTTTTTTTACAACAATTGCAACAGCCAAAATACTGGCCACCCCTTCTTTTTCTGCATTTTTTTGAAAGCTTATCCTTGGGTCAATTGTTGCATCATGAATGATCACAGGCTCACCCTTCATTGCATGTTGGGTGCTAAGTTCATCGTCAATGGAACCGCGGCCGAGATACTCCCTGCTCAAGCCAAAAGATGCAACCAGGTCCAGATGCCCTTTCACTGGATCAAAAAGTCTTATGGTACACCCTTTAAGGTTCATGACTTCAGGAATTTTGGTAACAATAAAATCAAGCACCTCCTGCAATTGAAAGGTTGAATTCAGGGCCTTACCTATTTCTTCCAGACTTTTGAGATATCTTATCTGCCGGTTTTGCTCCTCATAAACTCTGGCATTTTCAATTGCAATA
>JABIYQ010000119.1 GCA_018702715.1 Desulfobacula sp.
CATTATTTGAGAAGATATTTTTATGAACAATCTTGCTGATATCTGAAAAATTGTCAAGTAATTATTTGCGTAAATATTGGCGCATAATTCTTTGAAGGATTTAATAAAACCCCAAAAAAAATGTTTAGAAAAAATAGAATCTAAAAGGCAAAAGAAAATTTTAGTCAAATACTTCTTATGGTTTATAAATTATAAACACAATGTTATGATAACTTAGTGTATAAAAGCATAAGTTATAGGAAAAAAATTATAATATGGGAAATTGGCTGCTTTCTTTGTTCAATGGATAGATAAAAACAATGCTAAATATAGATAATATAACAAAAGGTTTTGGAGATCAGATCCTGCTGGATACAGCAGGTTTTAGGATTAATCCCGGTGAAAGGGTAGGGCTGGTTGGCAGAAACGGCCATGGCAAAACCACTCTTTTAAATATGATATCAGGAAGTGATCATCCGGATGAAGGAAGTATATCTTATCCTTCAGGATATAGGATCGGCTTTTTATCACAAAAAATATCTTTTACTGAAATCAGCGTAATTGACGAAGCCATGTTAGGTCTTTTAGAACATGAAAAAGATCATTCCTGGAAGGCTGAAAAAATTCTGGCAGGGCTTGGATTTTCTCAAAACGATTTAAGAAAGGATCCAAATGAATTTTCAGGCGGTTTTCAGGTCAGGCTTAATCTTGCCAAAGTATTGATTTCAGAGCCGGATCTGTTGATACTTGATGAACCGACTAATTATCTCGACATTACATCCATTAGATGGATTTCACGATTTCTTGTGTCATGGCCCAGAGAAGTATTGCTGGTAACACATGACAGAGGGTTCATGGATGACGTTGTAACGCATATAACCGGTATCCACAGGCATAAAATAAAAAAAATCAAGGGGAATACATCTAAATACTATTTGCAGGTGGCCCAAGACGAAGAAGTCTATGAAAAAACAAGACAGAATGAAGAAAAACGCAAAAAAGAGGTCGAACTATTTATTTCTAGATTTCGGGCAAAAGCACGCCTGGCTAATATGGTGCAATCAAGGGTAAAAACGCTGGAAAAATCCCAGACTAAAGAAAAATTACAAAAATTGAAAAATCTTGAATTTGAATTTAATTATCACCCTTTTGCAGGTAAACAGATTTTAATGATAGAAAATTTATCTTTTGGCTGGAAAAGTGACAAAGCTTTGATCAACAATTTTTCTCTAAATGTTTGCCCTGATGATCGTATTGCTATTATTGGTAAAAATGGTAAAGGAAAAACAACGCTTTTAAAACTGATAAATGGGAATGTCCCCTTGGTTTCAGGAAATATCAAAATTAATCCGGGTGTACATTTAGGATATTTTGAACAGACAAATGTTCAATCTTTAAATGATGATTTTACTGTTGAAGAAGAACTTATTTCATCTTCGATTGATTTTGACAGACAGACCGCTAGAAATATCTGCGGAGCCATGATGTTTGAACAGGAAAGTGCTTTAAAAAAAATATCTGTATTATCCGGAGGGGAGAAATCAAGGGTAATGCTGGGTAAATTGCTGATGAGTTCTTTAAATCTGTTACTGCTTGATGAACCCACCAATCATTTGGATATAGAGTCTTGTGATTCATTTATTTCTGCTCTTGATAACTTTGAGGGGGCTGTGGTTATCGTAACACATAATGAAATGTTTCTTCATTCCCTTGCAAACAGACTTGTGGTATTTAAAAATGGAATCGTGTCAATCTTTGAAGGGACTTACCAAGAATTTTTGGATAAAGAAGGATGGGATGATGAAGAAATTGCTGTTGAAAAAAAGATTAAAGTCGATAGTTTGTCAAAAAAAGAAATTCGTCAGAAAAAATCAGAAATAATTACTCAAAAATCACGAGAGACCAGGTCTGTGAAACAAAAAATTGAAGTGCTGGAAAAAAAGATAGAAAAAAATGAAGCTTTGACTAAGATAATCAATGATGAATTGATAGAAGCATCTAATAAAAATGACGGCCAAAAGATTCAGAGTCTGGCTAAAAAACTTGCAAGACTTGAAAATTTGAATGAAATATTATTTGATGATCTAGAAACTCAAATGGATGCTTTTGAAAAAATAGAAAACGTCTATAATATTCAGTTGGAAGTAATTGAAAGGTAATATTTAAAATGGACAAAAAAAAATTTAGATTTTATTATGGTATTATATTGATAGCTGTAGGGTTAGGTGTGTTTTACCGTATTCCACAAGTCCTACTTCAAGTGGAAACCATTGAATTTTTTAGACAAAAAATTCATCTTGTTAAATTCTGTTTTTATATTTTAGGCGGGCTTTTAATCCTTGCCGGTGGTATTAGAATATATAAGAATTATAAATAAGGACCGCAAATGAAATAAGTTGAGCAGAAATAGCGCAGGATTTTGGCCTATATACAAGGCGCATTAAAGGTTGCATACCACACGTATTCGGCCTTTGATGCAACAAAGTAGATGGGCCAAAAGACAAGCAATTTCGTTCAAGTTATAAACTTTGCGGTCCTAAGCTGAGGATTTTAACAATGAACAAATCATCCAGCCTAAAGGCAACCATAAAAGATCAATCCGGTGCGGGAAAAACTAAAATCGGAGAAATTCTTTCCAAAGAAGGCCAGATCGCAAGCACGCAACTGGATGAAGCATTAAACATCCATAAAAAATCAAAAGAGCGACTTAGCAATATTCTTTTAAACAAAGGATATATCGATCCTGATACGATCATCAATGTCCTTGGCCGCCGGTATAATTATAAAGTAGTCAAATTTTCCGACATCAAACCTGAGCCCAAAATATTGAAAATTCTGCCCTATGAAATGGCAAAAGTCGGCATGGTATTTCCCCTTGAATTGAAAAAAAATGTGCTGTCCATAACCATGGCCGAACCCACTGATACAACTATAGTTGAGGAACTTCAGAAAAAAACAGGAAAAACGATCCAGGTCTTTGTTTCAACAGAAAATGATGTGATTCAAGCATACCGGGATTATTACAAAATCAGTGATGACGAGTATAAAAGCTTTCTTTTTTTTGAAGATGATTTTGAAGATGATGAACCTGTTACCTCAGTTGAGGATTTCGGGTCTCTGGTTTCTGAAGCTGCAGAAGAGGTTGAAATAGGGTCGGGTGACTATGATGATGCAATAGATGAATTCATCGCATCAGATGCCCCGATTATAAAGCTTGTGAACGGTATTTTGACCAAAGCCATTAATGACGGGGTCAGTGATATTCATATCGAGCCTTTTGAAAAGTCATTTCAGGTGCGATACAGGCTTGATGGAGGCATGTACAAAGCCATGAATCTTCCGGTAAGCATAAAAAATGCCGTTGTTTCAAGGATTAAAATTATTGCGCAGCTTGATATTGCGGAAAGGCGTGTCCCCCAGGATGGCAGGATAAAACTTCGTTTCGGGAAAAAAAAATCAATTGATTTCAGGGTTTCTACCCTTCCGACACTTTTTGGTGAAAGCATTGTCATGCGTATCCTTGATCAAAGCTCACTGAACATTGATCTGACTAAAATGGGATTTGAATCTTCAACTTTTGATAGTCTGAAAAGATGTATTTCAAGGCCTTATGGACTTATCCTTGTAACAGGCCCAACAGGAAGTGGGAAAACAACAACCCTTTATTCCATATTGAATCGGTTGAATAAAGAAGATATCAAGATATTGACTGCAGAAGATCCGGTTGAGTTTAATTTTAAAGGGATAAACCAGGTTCCGGTCAAAGAAGAGGTTGGTATGACTTTTGCGACAGCATTAAAAGCTTTCCTGCGTCAGGACCCGGATATTATTATGGTTGGGGAAATCAGGGATATTGATACAGCAGAAATTGCGATTAAGGCATCTATGACAGGTCACCTGGTTTTTGCAACCCTTCACACAAACGACTGTCCATCAACCATAGGCAGACTCATTGACATAGGGATTCCTTCATACATGCTGGCAGCCTCTGTCACCATGGTATTATCCCAGCGACTGACCAGACGGCTTTGTCCTGAATGCAAACAACTTGTTACCGGATATAATGCAAAAGACCTCCAATTTCAGGGCTTTTTAAAGGATGAAATTAACGATTTAAAAATCCATGGTCCAAAAGGGTGTGGTAATTGTAATGGAACAGGCTATAAAGGCAGGGTAGGGCTCTATGAATTAATGGAAGTCACAGATGATGTTGGTAAGGCCATCAGTGCTGAAGTGCCTGAAGATCAACTCAGAAAAATTGCTATTCAGGAGGGAATGGTCACATTACGTGATGCAGGTCTGGAAAAAATCAGGACGGGTGAGACTTCCATTGAAGAAGTATTAAAAAAGACCAATATTAGCAAAGAAGTGTTGCCGGCGTATCTTATTAATCCGGAAATTGAACAATACAACGATAAAGATGTTATTATCAGGGAAGGCAATACAGATATTGATTTTTTCAAACTGGTTCAAGGAGGGTTATACGTTGTTAAGGGTGGTAAAAAAATTGCTGAAATCGTTCAACCGGGTGACTATTTCGGGGAAATGTCAGCCATCACAGGAGAACCCAGATCAGCATCCATATTATCCAGGGGACGATCACAGGTTAAACGGTTTCCCGGAGATAAGTTAATAGAAATAATAGAAAAATATCCAGATGTTGCAAAACATTTGTTTCTTGTTCTTGCAGCAAGACTTGACAAAGCAGACCAGCAATTTGTTAGACTGCTTAAACAGATTAAAAGAACCAATGCAAATTAGATAATTGTAACTATAAGTGTTCATTTGGGTCTTGTTTAAAATACCGATCCTTTTCACTGTATATACAACCACAATATTGCTGACGATACATATTTAGCCGCTTGGATTCGTCAACCCCATATTTCCAGCCTTCCCTGAAGTCATGATATAAAAATTTCAAGTTATATTTTTTGGCAATGGCCTCTCCGGTTTCAATAATTTGATGATGATTCTGGAATTTACTGTATAAAAGAGTGGTGGAAAACCCATCAAACTTTCCTTTTTTAGCAACAAGTGCTGTTGCTTTGAGTCTGTCATAATAACAATACCGGCACCGATCATTTTCTCTGAAAACAATGGATTGAAGAAATTTTTCTATCTTATAATCTTTTTGATAAATTACCTTTAGCCCAATAGATGGGGAATAGTTTTTTAAGGTGTCTTCCCTTTTTTTACACTCTTTAAAAGGATGAATATTATGTCGATAAAAAAATCCCATCACTTTCATATCCATCTGTTGCAATACTTTAACCGGATAAATAGAACAGGGAGCACAGCAAATATGAAGTAATAATTTCAATCTCTTCTCCCAAATATTGAAGTGCCGACCCTTATCATTGTCGATCCCTCCTCAATGGCTACTTTAAAATCATTACTCATACCCATGGAAAGGTGCTCCATGGATACAGTCTCATATTTTTTATC
>JABIYQ010000041.1 GCA_018702715.1 Desulfobacula sp.
CCCCAGTATATTGAGAATAAACTTAAAGCCAGTATTTACATTAATGATACGGTTGTGATTGGAGACAAGCGAAAATTTTTATCCTGCCTGATTATGATTGATGAGGACAATGTGGCTAAATTTGCCCAGGATAACAAGATTCAGTTTTCAACGTATAAAGATTTAACCTGTGACGAACAGGTGATCGCCCTGATTGACCGGGAAGTTAAAAGCGTTAATGAAACCCTTGCACGGGTTGAAAATATTAGAAAATTCACCATTCTTCCGAAACGGCTCTACGAGGAGGATGGTGAAGTGACTCCTACCATGAAAATCAAGCGAAAATTTGTCAATGAGGCGTTTAAGGATTTAATCGAAGCCATGTATTGAGGCAATGCCATAAGAAATTTCCAACAACCCGTTACAGGCTGATTTCCTTACGTCTGCTGGATGGACATGGCAGCAAGCTTGTAATTTTCTTATGGCAAATATCCAGATCATTTTTATTGAATTTTTATGAAGTCATGTTTCTTAAAAGTCTAACTTTTTTACAATAGGTTGAATAACAGAGATTTTCAATTTCCTGCATCGTTTGAAAAGCTTGTGAAAAATTATTTTTCCCAATCGTAAAAAGGCCATGACCATATACAATGGCAGAATTTGTCTGTGTCAGCGCAGAGGGCAGGGTGTTGCACAGACCAAAAGGTCCTGTGCCAACTTCACCGGGAACAATAGGTGTGTGTTCTACAAATCTTTTTTCCGGGCATTTGATGTGGCATTGTTTTTTGAAATTGCAGACCGCTTTTTTTTTGGGGTCACAGTCCATGGATAATATGACACAGAATCTGGGATGACCGTGGAGGATTGCCTTGCAACCTGTGACTGAAATGGTTTCTAAATGGGCACTAAGTTCACTTGAAGCAGTGATCCCGGCACTGGTGGAGCAGTCCATGGGAATAGGATCAATGCATCCTGAAAGTTCATCCAGAGAACTTCCCGTCTGGCTGATATAAAGTGTTTTGTTCCAGAAAAAGGAGACATTGCCGAAAAAGGAGTCCACAAGTCCATATTCAACTATTTTTTTGCCGGCTTCTATAATGGCGGAATAAACTATTTCTTCATTTGAAAAAGGTGATGGAATAAACTTTGAAGGTGACTTTTGTATGGGTTCTAATAATGGAACGATGGAGTCAAACACATCGTGTTCATCAGGAGTGGCAATTCCCAGCTGAAGCGCTTGAAGATAGTCGGTGAAAAACTTTACAAAGCTTGCAAAGCACACAGAACTTATGGTTATAAATCCCTGTTCCGGGCTGACAGAACCGTGGGCAATAATCGCAGGGCCCTGGAAATCTTTATTGTTTTTTTGGGGTGCTATGATCACACTTTTTCTTTTTTTTAAAGTGTGAATGATTTGGTCCGGGCAAAATTGGCTGATGACCGGCAGATCATGGAGAAAGGTTCTTGTTTCACAATCTTTTGGCTGAATCATTCCAAAGGATTTAAGGGCGTTTTTAGCCAGAAAGCGTATCAGACTGCCATAGGGTTCTTTTGGTCTTAAAAAAACCAGGGAATTTATATTCAGTCCTTTAAAAACTTTTTCCAGGACAGGGATTTCATTTGCCCTACGGTTCCACACAAGGGTATCATCCAGACCACCGATCAAGGGTTGTAACGGGCCTGAAATATCCCCAAGTTTTGCCTGAACCAGTTTGTATGAGTATTTATTTACAAGTTGTTCCATAAGAGTCCAAGTGATATTGCTTTTTCTTTTTTTGGCAAACCATTGGTGCTTAATCCCCGGACACCGTAATATTTTTTTCTGGCATCTAAAAACTCATTCCGGTCTATGGGAGGGATTAAAATATTATTTCCGCTTGACCCAGGCTCCATAAAAAATCGAACCGGAAGATCGTCATCTTTGGCTGTAAATCCGTTTAAAGCGTTTATGATGCGTTCGTTATAATATATACGTTCCCCTTTTTTTAAAAGATCCTGGGCATTGGTTTCAACTCCAGTGACTGCTTCATAAATAGACGCATATTCTTCCAGGCCGGCAGCAAAGAAGGTAAACTTACAGGCGATGAGTGAATCCACAATTGCATTCATGTCTTCAGCAATTTTTATGATTCTGGCCTTGCCACTGAAACTGAAACGGTCGGTTGCAACGGGTTTCCTGAATATTTCATGACTGATGGGATAGGCACGCAAATGGCACCCGCCCCTGGTGGACAGGGCATATCCCAATGCCATGCCATATGCTCCACGGGGGTCATAGGCTGGAAGTTCCATCCCCTTAACAGCCATGGCGGCTTGAGGCTGCCCCATTTTTTTTGCATATTGTTTGGCACCAAGGCCAAGGCGTTTTCCTTCGCCTTTTCCAAATGCAATATCTTTTAAAAGAGATAAAAGGGTTTCAAAAGTATAATCAAGCCCTGTTATTTCACGTCTGCAAGCCAGTGTAGAAGCAGCTGATATTGTATCCATGCCAAAATGATTACATAGTTCATTTGCTTTTACAACAAGTGTGGTATCCATGCAACCGATCAGGGCGGTAAAATGGGACATGGTCTCAAACTCAGGCATGGATATAGATGCTTTGTTTTTTGTACCGATCTTTTTGCAGAGGATATGGCACCCCAGGCACCCGTGTTTTTTGGGTGCATAGGATTTGGTATAGGCGGCAGCATTAAGTTTTGACGCAGGTTCAAAACGGGTGCGGCAAAAGTTATCCGTGGGCATCATCCGCCTGTTGTCCATGAGATCATAGACCGCTCCTGTACCCAGACAGGTAAATCCGAACTGGCCCATAAGTGCCGGTGAGGCTGCTGTAAGCCTTAAGATGTCTTCTCTTGCCGTTTTAAGTTTTTGAGGGTCTTTTACTTTACAATGCCCTGTACCGTCCACAAGAAGAAATTTTATTTTTTTTTGGGCAAGACAAAGCCCAAGCCCGCTTCTTCCAGCAGCAAAGTACTGGTCCACCATAATACTGGAATAGAGAACTCCATTTTCAGCAGCAGGGCCAATGGACATCAAAGATTGCCTCCCCGGTCTGATCTTTTTGTAGATAGCCTGAGTATCAAGACCCCATAATCCAGTAGCATCTTTAAATTCTACAAGATTATCCTTTATGGTAATGCCAACAGGGGTTTTGCTTTTGCCTTTAATGACTATACCGTCCCAGCCGGCCCTTTTCATCCGGGTGGCAAGTTTTCCGCCAACGGATGAATCTCCCACAAGACCTGTAAGAGGGGATTTTGAAACCATGTGAGCTCGCCCTGATGTGGGGGAGATGCTTCCTGTAAGCGGGCCTGTAAATATGCAGAATGCCATGTCCGGGTGGTCCCAGGCAAGATTTGCGCACTCCCGCAAATAACGTCCGCCAAAGCCTTTACCACCGACATATCGATTTAAGATATCAAGATGGGGTTTTTCAATCTCAAACCTTTTTTTTGTCAGGTCAATTACAAGTATGTTTCCTGTCCACCCATACATATTTATTCAACCCTTTATTTGTTTTATCAGTCTGCAAGGTGAATCATGGGGCACAGTTTTGGTTTTTTTGAATATGCTTTAACTCACCATTACTTTAACTCACCGCCACTTTAATTCACCATCAGGGCCACAATTTTATTATTAAAATATCATATGATGATAGGAAATGATATAAGGCCTTTAAAGGGTAAGATTTAATCTATACAAATCATTTTTTTTGGTTTACAAATAAATGTATAATCACCAGCAGATATTCCTTAGCTACTTAAAATTTAGCAGGAGAAATAGGCCTAATGAATTTGTTTGCCATATTGTCAAATATCGGATTACCGGATATTCTTGATATTTTGTTTATTTCCATAGTTTCCTACCAGTTCTATATATGGTTCTGGGGAACCAAAGCCTTTAAAGCCCTGATAGGGATTATCCTTTTAAGCGGTATTTTCATTGTGGCTAAATCCTGGGGGCTTTTTTTAACCACCTGGGTGTTTCAGATTTTATGGCAGGTCTTTGTTATCCTCTTGATTATCCTGTTCCAAAAAGAAATCAGGCAAATGCTTGAGCGGTTCAACCCTCTAAAGAATTTAGGGTTTAAACAGGGAGTAACCAGGGATGACTGGATACCTGTGTTTGCAGAGTGGGCCTTTGATGCCGCTCAAAAAAGAATCGGCGCACTAATTATTTTTGAAAGATCAGAATTGACCTTTGATTTGGTCACCAAAGGAATTTCCATAGAATGTGATCCCCAGCCTGAGATATTGAATTCAATTTTTTATAAAGAATCACCTCTGCATGATGGCGCTATCCTTATTTCCAAAGGAAAAGTTTTAAAAGTATCCTGCTACCTGCCATTGTCTGCAAGAGAGGATCTTCCCCAGGAATTGGGAACAAGGCACAGGGCTGCCCTGGGATTGACTGAACAATGTGATGCCTGGGTAATGATTATTTCCGAGGAAAGAGGGGAAATATCATTTGCCGGTAATCAAAAAATTCAAAAAGTAAAAGATCAAAAGGAATTATCCACTATTATAGCGGAAGAGATACTTATTCAAAAAGATGTGGATACAAATATTAAAGAAAAAATTAAATCATGGTTTACCAGAAGGTATAAAGTAAAGACTGCTGTTTTTGCATTGGTGTTTGTTCTATGGATGGTCCTTGCAGGACAACAGAATTTTGAAAAAAAAATTGATTTACCCCTTAATTTTAAAAATATCCCGGCCCAACTTATGGTATCCCAGCCTAATGATCTTAAAATCTCCATTACCTGCCGCGGTCTTAGAAAAGATGTCAGCCTGTTAAATAAAAATAATATTCTTACTTCTATTGATTTGTTTTCAGCAAGACCCGGGACATCTTTTTATAGTATTAATACAGGAAATTTAACCTTGCCAAATGACAGGATTCATGTCGTAAATATTAGCCCGACAAGAATTGCACTGACATTTGAAACAAAACCAAAAGTAAATGAGACCAACAACTCTTCTGTGGAAAAAGAACCTATATAATCTTGATTTTTTAATGTTCTTTATCAGTGATAGAGGGCATTGGCTTTAAACTGATTTCCAACTTTTTTGCAGTTATCCGGTTTTCTTTTAAAGATCTATTCCATAAATTTTACAGGTGATCAACAATACACTATCAGTTACAGCAGCATGCGTTTTCTTTTCCCTTTATCCAGACCTGGATAATATAGGCGGCTCAGCCTACACCCGGACTGACGGATATCGCCTCTGAAGGGCAGTTGTTGACACAGGCTCCACATTCCATGCAGGCATTGAAATCAATAATATTTGCTATGTTATTTCTCATTTCAAAAACAGCCTGGGGACAGACTTTTGTACACAAGCTGCACCCGATACATTTTTCTTTGTCAAGTACCAGGGTTGATACATCGTCTATATATCTTAATTCTTTCATGGTGCATCCTTCATGGTTTATGTCAAAATGCAGAATATATCCAAAGCCCGGTTGAAATCACAAGGCTTGCCAATTGCACAGGAATGTAACGTTTCATTTCTTTTTCAACCCCTGAGGGTGATGTAAATGATGTTGCCCCCGTAAAGTTCATGGCCAGATAAGAACTGATAGTGACACTAAATAAAAAAAGAGCCGATAATCCTGCCACACCGGAAATTGTAGAAGAAACGATTGTCAAAAGAGGAATCGCAAATACACTTCCTGATATTATCCCCTTTAGAGCAAATTCTCTGGATGGGATAAAGGGGAGCAGCACGGGAGTAATAAATGCACCTGAAACTATTCCTGTAATAAGGGCCAAAAATAATGTCATGCCCCTTTCCCATGCATGGGAAAAAGAAAAGATTCCAGGACCGAAACCTGAAATGATGAACAGGACAATCGCTGCGATAAGTGCTGGTTTTAGCAGGATTTGGATTTCCACAGGGGTCAGGATAAACCGTTCATAAAGACTAAAGGTAACCTGTCTCATATTTTTATCGGCTTTTCTTTTATTTTTTAAAAAGGTCGGGATATCATTGGCACGTATCGGACCATAGACCACCCTGAATCCAGACAGCTTCTTAACATCCCCGGCAGCCACACCCGTTGCTCCCAACTGGGGAACAATTACCCTTTTGTGATCCACTATCTTTTCAAGATTACACTCTTTTATTCTATTCACAAGTTCCAGGGTTGAAAAGGTTCCCTTTCCTGCTGCACACCATACATTGATCCCCTTTGTGTCCAGGACCAGAATCCATGCATTGATGTCACCCAGTTGTTTTCTCAAATGATCAAATGTCAGTTTAAAGTTGGCAGTAACAAGTACCTCACAATTTTTATCTGGTTTGCCGATACCATAAAGCCCCGGGGCCACCGTATAATTATGCCTTTTAATACCGCATCTGACATAAAATGTTGAAAAAAGGTCAAATTTTTCAAGCGTTGATTTGATGATGGGAATAACCCCGGCATTGGTTTTAATAAACGTGTCCACATAGGAACACATGGTGTAGCCTGGTTTCTCGTAACCTGCCAAGGGGCTGGGGAGTTCAGCCGAACCGCTTAAAGCAATTTTATCCATGGAGGACATGATTTTTACATCAAAAGTTGAGATTTTGAGATTCTTTTTAGTAGGAGATTCATTAGATCCGCATCTCTCTATTTTATCCATTTGTTTCTCCACAGACTATCCAGTCTTCATTTTAATGATATTATCTTTATTAGCCATGGATTTTAGGTTCACACCAATCCTGAGGGCTTTTAAACCCCTGACATCCGGCATATCGTCCAGATCAAGAATTTCAAGGTCATCAAGGAGCTTGCCCGTGTTTATGAGAAAATCAATATGTTGCCGGATTCCTTTTCCTTCTTCCGGGTTTGAATAAACCACGGCAATGCGACCTGGTTGGGTCAATCTTTCCCCTGTTCCTTTAATCAGCGCCTTATCAATGCGTGACTTTATGATTTCATGGCGGACATCATAGGCACCGTCCACGTCAAACCGCTTTTCGTCAAACCTGAATCGGATAGACAGCGGGGTGTGGTTGATCAGGATGAGATGGCAGGTGTCCAAAG
>JABIYQ010000045.1 GCA_018702715.1 Desulfobacula sp.
AAAGAATTTTAATAAGTGCATCAGGCATCAATCAAATACCAATGCCTGGGCCATCAAGAACATGCATAAAAATAAAAAGATACCAATGGGACAATTTGAAATATAAGTCAGAAAAAGGAGATCCGCTTTTCAGGAACTGAAACAGGTCAATTCTAATGGAATGTATTAACTATTATTAATACTACAGCGACACATTCATATCATTTTTTCGTGAATTGACATCCTGGCGTTCAATTCTATGGCCTCGGATAGCCTTCGTTTGCGGTGAGATTTATAAGCAACCAGATTTCTTCGCAAATGATATTGAACAATAGCCATGGTCCCTTCAAGTGTTAATGATTGAAGTTTCATGACCGCAGCCAATAATCGACAAGTCAGTGGCAAAGTAAGCAAAGGGCTTTTTTTTTATAACGGAGCCGCATTCGAAGTAAAAAGTGCAACCCCAAAAAAATAAATATCATGTGGCGGTGCCAAGCTGGCCAGGAACGATGCTCATAATTCCCCATACCCAAATATGATTTGCCTTCTTGAAAACATTGTTCAATTGGCCATCGCATATTGGATGCCTTTACAAGCTCCTGAAATTTAATCCGCCGTGGCGCATTGGAAATAGCATACTGGATTTGTCCATCTGAATTTTTTCTCATGAACAACCACCTTTCTTTTCCTTCCGGCAAACCTTTCCGGCTTAAATAAATCCTTACTCTGGCTACCTCCGCTGTGATTGGCCCCTTGGTTCCTTCTGCCAATATAACAGACATCCAATGCAGTCGATGAGAGTTTGCGATTTCAGATACTTTTCTTGGTTTAGGCTGGCCTGACAAGAGTTTCATTTTCGTTGGGCGGGGACCACGTCCTTTATATTCAGGTAGCCCAATTTTAGGTTTTCGAGTAAACACCTTACTGGCAGATCGTATGTGTGCAAAATAATAAATATCTTCTGGCAACTTGTCCAAAAAGGAACTGTCAGATCCAAAGGTTGCATCACAACCAATCCATTTAGCCTGGTAAAGTCCACTTTTTTTGACCTGGTCAATTAAATCCAGTGCAATTTCCAGTTTGGTCTGGAAACAAAGGTCTTCGGGAACCCAATTTTGTTGGCAGCGTTTTTTGTTTGCTTCATCGAACCATTTTTCAGGCATGTACAATTGACCATTTAAAAGGCCATACCCTTTACAACTAGAGTAACCGACAAAAACACCGGATTGACAATTTTCGATTTTGCCCCTTTCTCCACAATATTGACGGGCAACACCGACAGATTCCTTTCCTTTCTTAACAAACTCGCTGCTGTCAAGGGTGATCATCCCGTTCGGATCACTGATCTGTTCAGATAAGAGTTTCTGATGGGTCATGAGCATTGCCTGATGATTCCATTTGCAATTTTTTAAAAATCGCTGCAATGAACGAACCGATTCTTCTCCTAAAAATTCCAAGGCTATAGGTTCGACTGATTTGGCTTGTGAATTGCTGATAAGGCCGGATAGATATGTCATTGCCAAACGTCTATGCTCGATACGCCCATAGCAATCAAAAAATTGCTCATGAAATTTTATAAGTTCATTTGACATGGTGCGGATGTCATCCTGGGTGAGACTAAGGTCAGATACCAATCCGGGATGCCATTGACTGTGGGATAATATCATTTTCAACTCCTCCAGTTTATATTGTGATTGTGGAGGGCTTTGAAAAAAACTAACCATTTTTTGTCTGCAACCGATAATGTCTCTGAATTTTGATTCTAATGCATAAAGATAAATCTCCTTTGGTTTGCCATGATAAATATAGCTGTTTCCTTTTTTACCACTGCCGTATGTTTGGCCAACACAAGTCCAGTTAGCGGCTTTGTAGATGGTTCCTTTAAACTTTTCTGGATCCACGAAAGTCTCTATCAATAGCAGCCGTTTCTCAAAGTTTTTTTCCCAGTCTTTTTTTAAACTGCGAACACAACGGGAAAGTACATAAGAGGCTAAATTTTTGATTTGTACCCAGGGTACGATTAAAAAGCGGCTGTTACACACCAAACAACTTAAAAAAAATTTGCGTTGAACATCGGACCATCCAATATAGGCATCTCGTGTTCTCAATTTCAGTGCGGGAGCACTGAATGACAATGCAGCGACTGGTTGATTTTCTATGAATGCCATATATTTCAGGCGATGTCCTAAAAGTTTCTTATACCCGAGATAATGATACCTGCTTACAAGCTGATCCCATGCAGACTCAAATGGTGAATGGCTTACCATTCTGATATCAATGGTGAAGGTATCAATAGTACCGCTTATCGGTTTTGTATATACAGCATGTTTCGATTTGATATCCAGCATAAATCAATTTCTCCAGAATGCCGAAATCGTTGAGGCGACTATTTGAAGAACATACGTGCCCTTTTCTGTTTATGTAAACAGATTTAAGAGA
>JABIYQ010000248.1 GCA_018702715.1 Desulfobacula sp.
CTCCTTTCAATAAATGTATTTTTCCGAAGGTGCCAACTAAACCAAAACAAAATTATATTATCTTCTATCTCGGCAGGCCGGCAAATCCGATTATGTGCTTTTCAATAAAAGCACACCTACTGTCTATGACAGGTTTAAAAAAATCTACTTTTCAAGCCTATTTAATCAACACTGGATCTACTTTTATACCTGGGCCCATTGTTGAAGATACGCTAATTGTTTTCAGGTAAATTCCCTTGCTGGCTGCTGGTTTCAGTGCCACCAGCTTATCTAAAAAGGCTTTAACGTTTTCAGCCAATTTTTGTGCTCCGAAAGAAATTTTTCCGACTGGGACGTGAACAATACCTGCTTTTTCAACCCGAAAATCAATTTTACCTGATTTCACCTCATTGATTGCTTTTTCAAGTTCAAAGGTAACGGTCCCGGTTTTAGCATTGGGCATCAGGCCACGGGGTCCTAATATCCGACCCAATTTTCCTACTGCACCCATCATATCCGGAGTTGCAATGGCTTTATCAAAACCAAACCAGCCGTCCTGAATCTTTTTAATTGTCTCATCATTGGCAATAAAGTCTGCCCCTGCATCCAAGGCCTCTTTTTCCTTCTCACCTTTTGCAAAAACTAATACTTTTACTTCTTTACCAAGTCCATTGGGCAATATAACTGTTCCACGAACCATTTGATCGGCATGCCGCGGATCAACGCCTAACCTCACGGCAACATCAACAGTTTCATCAAATTTAACATAACTTGAAGAAACCGTCAGTTCCAAGGCATTCAGTGGATCATATTGAACCGTTCTATCGACCTTTTTAAGTGCTTCTGTATGATTTTTACTCCGCTTTGGCATTTTCATCACTCTTTTACTTAAAGTTAAATTACTTCTATCCCCATACTTCTTGCTGTACCTGCAATAATCTTTACAGCAGCATCAATATCTGAGGCATTTAAATCTTCTTTTTTGGTTTCAGCAATAGCAACTAGCTGATCCCTGGTAACCTTTCCAACTTTATCCCGATTAGGCTCGCCAGACCCTTTTGAAATCTTTGCTGCAGCCAGCAATAATCTGGATGCCGGTGGTGTTTTTGTAATAAAGCTGAATGATCTATCCTTGTAAACTGTTATGACGACTGGAATGATAGATCCTATGTCATTAGCTGTCTTTGCATTAAAAGCCTTACAAAAATCCATTATATTAACGCCATGCTGACCTAATGCCGGTCCGATTGGCGGAGATGGATTAGCTTTACCTGCTTCGACCTGAAGCTTTATCTGTGTCATTACTTTTTTTGCCATTGTTTTAAACTCCTGAGACTTAACTATTTAACCATGCTATATTTTGGTAACCTGTATAAAATTCAGTTCTACAGGGGTTGCACGCCCAAAAATACTCACCAATACTTTAATTTTTTCTTTATCAGGCGATACATCTTCCACTGTACCGACAAAACTTGAAAATGGTCCGTCAACAACCCTGACCTCATCTCCCGGCTCAAAAAAATATTTGGGTTGAGGCTTGTTTTTACCTTGCTGCATTTTAGCAACTATGTTTTCAGCCTCTTTGTCACTTATCGGTGCCGGTTTGTTTTTACCGCCCAAAAAACCTGTAACCTTTGCAGTAGAACTTACAATATGCCATGTCTCATTGTCCAAATGCATTCTAACAAGAATGTACCCAGGGTAGAACTTTCTTGAAGATTCCCTTTTCTTCCCATTAACAAGCTCAACAATATTTTCAGTGGGGATAAGAATCTCACCAAATTTTTCAGGGTGTTTGGAAGCATTTATTTTTTCTTCCAGAGCAACTTTTACTTTTTGCTCATGACCTGAATACACATGTACTACATACCATTTTAGAGACATGTTACTTCCCTTGTTTTATGTCAGGACAACCTGAACAAGCTTTGAAAGACCAAAGTCAAAAAGTCCGAGAAAAGTTGCAAGAACAAAAACAAAAATTATCACAACAATAGTTGTCCCGGTGGTCTGTTTTCGAGTCGGCCAGGTTACCTTTTTTAACTCAACCTTGACTTCTCTTAAAAATTCCATTGCTTTTTGGAAAAAATTTGGTGCTCCTGTTTTAGTATCAACCAAATTTTTTTCTGCCTTTGATTTTAAAGGATTAGCAACAGTTGCTGATTTTGTATTTGCAATTCTTGAATTGCTATCTGAAAAATCAGTCCCATTTTCCGTTTCTATCCTTTTTTTTGCCTTTTCGCTTACAGGCTTTTTTTTCTGTAATCGTGACATACAACTCCTAAGTTTATCCTGAAATCTTAATCAATTTTCAAATCATGACTGCAAGATGAAAAAATGTGGCAGGTCAGGAGGGAGTCGAACCCACAACCGCCGGATTTGGAGTCCGGAGCTCTGCCAATTGGAGCTACTGACCTGCATATATTTTTACTATTTAACCTTTGTTTCTTTATGCACTA
>JABIYQ010000066.1 GCA_018702715.1 Desulfobacula sp.
TGCCAGTAGACCACTGTTTCTGGTTTAACGATTAATAAAGCATTCATCCATTTTGGCCAAGTTGTTTTTAATGCAATTAGCAATGCCCGTGTCAGGTCTGTGATACTTCGAGGATTTTCTTTATTTGCTTGATAAGCCGCCAATTGCTGCCGAAGTTCTATCGTTTCTAAAACAAGGTCATCTTTCGATTTGAACAGAATACGAATTATTACAAATTGAAAAATCAACAATTGGATCAACACCCGATACATTATGTACTCCTTTATCATTTCCCTATAAGAAGCACATCTGAGTATCAGATTAATTTGGTATTTTCAATAATCTTGAATCCTGTATCGTGTTGATATTGTTGCAGGATCATATTTTGGCAAACCACAAGAACAGATCAACAGGAATCAAAAGATTGTGGAAAACTAAACAACCCTCGTCTATAAGACGAGGGGTTTATTGGGAGTCGATTTGAAATCGACTATTATCAACCACGGGTTCGCCCTCTTGCTCTTCGATATATTTCTGAATCATTTTATCAGTTATATTTCCGGAGATGACCCTCTGGCCCATAGATGATAACCCCAAAACTTTTTACACAGATGGGCAAACTCTGACAATAATAAGCTGGAGCTTATGCCTTTTGACCATTGCAACACTTTGCTGATATTCTGAGTAGGACGGTATGATATAAATATATGAACATGATTTTTTGCTACTTTGCCAGTAATTATTTCAATTTCATGTTCCATGTCAAACAGCATCCAAAATTGACCCCCTGTCAGCGTACAATTTTGGCAAACCACTATCTATAAAATTTGACAGCAAGACTATAATCGAATATATTATTAATTAGCATCTTGAACATCTAAGGGAATTGGTTAATGGGATGAAAAAAAACCTATCCAAAAAAGAAATCATTAATTTTATTAAGGTCGAAAAAATTTTTTTAAAAGAAAATTTCGGCGTTTTAAATATTGGTTTGTTTGGATCTTATGCCAGAGACCAGCACAATCAGGATAGTGATATTGATTTTCTGGTGGAGTTTTCAAAGCCGAGTTTTGACTATCTTGCTGGATTGCAAATATATATGGAAAAAAAATTGAATAAAAAAATTGAAATTGTTCGAAAACGTAGCCTAAGACATAGCAGCTTCTTTGAACGCATAGAACAGGAAGCAATATATGTCTGATAAAGTTATTTTTGAAAATTTACAATTAATTTCAGAGTCGCTTGATTTGATCACAAAACGTTTTTCAAAGATAAAGCAGCCCGATGACTTTGTTGTCAATGATAGTGGTATATTAGTCCTTGATGCGATTGCTATGAGACTACAGGTCGTTGGGGAGTTATTAAAGAAAATTGACAAAATTAATAATTCCTTTTTAGACAATTACAAAGAAATCACTTGGGACAAAATCATGAGATTGCGTGATATTGTTTCCCACCATTATGAGCAAGTGGATCATGAAATTATTTATGATATTTGTAAAAATCAAAAGGTTTCAACCACTAAAATTCAAATCAATCACTGTGCCCAAATTGTGCCCGTCAAGGTCAAAAATTTCTAAATGATTCCAAACAGAATAAAAAGTTAAGCTGAAAAGCTATTTATATTCAACATGTTAAAATTACAGCAAAATTTTAATTTTAAGTTTTCGCTCTTCGAATCCATAGGTCGGGGGTTCGAATCCCTCCGGGCGTGCCACTAATACCAAGGGTTTTCAGCTTTTACTGAAAGCCTTTTTTTGTCGGGTGTGTATATAGTGCGAAACCCCGTCAGAATCGGTTTTCACAAATAGCCCAAATGCGGTCAGTATGCCATCCTTGGAATGAGTTATCAAAATTGTTCCTGATTTTCCTTTTTCTACAGTCACTTTTTGCAAAGACAGAAAGCCGTTTGTGTTTTTGACAGACCAAGACTCTACAGGGACGGAATTATCTCCATAAGCGAAAGAGCCCCACCCGGTTGCTGCAAATAATAAATATCAATGGTGGAATACAGTATCGTTTTTAGCATCATTTATCAAATGCCCTGGAAGGCAGTAATGCCATTTCAGTTGTCACTGCCTTGCGTTCATTGATAATCATTGATGGGGAGGTAGGCAAAGATGCCTGGTATTTGACGGGTGGTAAAATACTCCTTAGAAGGGTTTAAAAATTGCTGTTAAAGCTACAATTTATAATGGTTTGCAAGGATAAGGGGTTCCAGGTTTTCAAGGGCGCAGAGGCATTGTTGAACAAATATGTACAACCGATAATGCCAATCTTTAAAAGTATTTCCAATTCACTGAAATTACAGCCTTTTTTGATAAATAGCCTGAATTTATTAACCGACATTCCCTTAATAGGCCAGAAAGAATCTGCAAAACACGATCTTAACAAGGCTCAAATAAGAGCGCTGGCAAGGCTTGAAAAGCTATCTGGCAAGTCGTTGATCTTTCTTCAGCCCCAGTAGACATATTTTAACTCGTATGTATAATATTAAAAAAAATAGGGAATATTTTATTTATAACTGTCTTTTCGATGTAAGATTCTACCTATTTCAATCGTATCCTCCAATACATCAAACAAGATTCTATAATCCCCAACTCTGCGACGATAGGCTGGTTCAAAGTTTGTTAATTTTTTCATATTAGAGATGTTTGGGAATTTTTTTAATTCTAAAATTCTCAAATGAATTTTTTCTTTGTTTTTATGGTCAAGTTTTTTTAGATCTTTAATGGCGCTTCTGCGAATATTAATTTCCATTTTCCAGATACTCATCAAATGGGATAGATTCTTCTTTTCTTGTAGCCTTCAATAATTTTAGATCATCCATATCTTCTTTTAAAATGATCTCTAACCCATCATTTTTTAAATGTTTTAAAAACCACATAACTTTATCAGCTAATTTTTTATTATTGATGTTTATTGTTATTGATTGCATTCTAAATCTCCAGTTTCTTTTTTCGCCTATAGCATTTAAAAAGAGGCTCGAACGTCTAATATAATACGATAATTGTATCTCAGATTTATTTTATTCACAATTAAAATTTATTTCCCATCAAATAGGCTTCTCAATGATGTGAGAAATAAGACTTTTATCTGCTAAAATTCACCAGAATCACTGTGCCTAAATTGTGCCCGTCAAGGTCAAAAATTTCCAAATGATTCCAAACAGAACCAAAAGTTAAGTTGAAAAGTTGTTTGTATTCAATATGTTAAAATTACAGCAAATTCTGAGTTTTAAGTTTTCGCTCTTCGAATCCATAGGTCGGGGGTTCGAACCCCTCCAGGTGTGCCACTAATACCAAGGGTTTTCAGCTTTTCGCTGAGGGCTTTTTTTTATTGGGGGTACAATAGGGGTACTGTTTGGGTTTTGTTAAATCACTAATTGCTGCCGGAGTTCAATCGTTTTTATCCAGGCCACAATGAGTTTGCTTGACAACACCCCCATCTTTTAATAAAAATATTCAAAAAAGAAGGGGGTGTTATAATATGTTATACCGCTTTGCAGAAACTAATCTTGACATCTGGCTCAATAAATCTAACCGGAAGCCTTTGGTACTTAGAGGTGCCCGCCAAGTGGGAAAATCCACATTGGTCAGAGAATCTGCCAGTTATAAACTTTTATCCTTGCCTTTATACCTTATTGAAGCATTGCCAAAAGTTTTGAATGGAATTCGTTCAACCTTATCCTATTGACCAGTTAATGACACAAAAATTCAGAAGAAATATTCTATATATTTTACCTTTCCTTGACACAAAGCAACACAATATCTTAATGGATATCTTAAAGTGACCATTAATTAAAATCGCAAATCGAAAATTAATTATAAAACGGATATATAAACAATGAAGAAAATTCTATTATCAATATTTGCAATTATTATAATTGGACTTGTTATAATTTATTTTTTTATGCCTGGCACAATGTTTGGGATTGTTAAAAAACTTGAAAGAAAAGCAGGAGGTCTTGCCCAAAAAAGCGTTATAGTAAATGGAATGAATATTCAATATCTTGAAGGCGGAAGCGGAGATCCCCTTGTCCTTATTCATGGATTCGGAGCAAATAAAGATAACTGGACACGAATTAGTAAATTCTTAACACCCCATTTTAATGTGATAGCTCCAGATTTACCAGGATTTGGCGAGAGCGGAAAAAATCGGCAAGAAAAATACACCATAAAAGATCAAGCAGTATTTTTAAAACGATTTTTAAATAAAATTAATATTAATAAATCCATTCACCTTGGCGGCAATTCAATGGGAGGAAACATTGCAGGACAATACGCCTCATTATATCAAGAAGATTTGAAAAGTCTTTTATTGATTGCTCCAGGAGGGGTTGTTTCTTCAAAACCAAGCGAATTGTTTCAAATGTTAAAAAATGGAGAACAAAATCCATTAGTTGCAAGAAGCGCAAAAGAGTATGAAACTTTATTAAGTTTTGTTTTTGTTAAAAAACCTTTTATCCCACGTCCGATAAAGGGGTTTCTTGTGGCTGAAGCCATCAAAAACCAAGATCTTAATAAAAAAATTTTTGAACAGATAAAAGATTCCAGTCTCAACAACCCAATGGAATCATTAGTAAAAAATATAAAAGTTCCTACGCTCATTGTGTGGGGTGCAAAAGACAGAGTTCTTCATTCAAGCGGAGCTAAAATTCTTGAAGCAATCATGAAGAATTCAAAAGCAATCGTATTAGAAAATATTGGTCATGCTCCCATGATTGAAATACCTGAAGAAACTGCAAAATTGGTTTTGGACTTTCACAAAAAAAAATAATTGGAGAATCAATAAGAAAGGTGATTTGCTCTGAAACCGGATACAAATAAATATTGCATTATAAATGCAACGCTGTGGATGACTGGAACCCTTGTCTCATTTGTGGGTATGGCTATAGGTGGCCGGGAACTGTCCCTGGAACTTGATACCTTTCAAATTTTATTTTTCCGCAGTTTGATCGGCTTGCTAATATTATGTCTGGTTCTTTTTAATAAAGGATGGCACTTCGCAAAGACCAGACATTTTCCTTTGCATTTATTACGCAATGTCTCCCATTTTGGCGGGCAGTTCGGCTGGTTTTACGGGATTGCATATCTCCCCCTGTCTGAAGTTTTTGCCATTGAATTTACGCTACCCGTGTGGACGGCGATTTTAGCCACACTTATATTAAAAGAACAGATGACACTGCCTCGGTTTTTTGCTGTTGTTTTCGGGATATTGGGGATGCTCGTAATACTCAGACCCGGAATGGGGGTTTTGAATCCAATATCACTCATTGTCCTGGCAAGTGCCGTCTGTTTCGGGCTGTCCCATACATTAACCCGCAGGATTGTTTGGTTTGACCACCCGATAACTATTCTTTTTTACATGACCTTGATACAGCTTCCCTTTGGGTTTTTCCTTTCTATCAACGACTGGAATTCTGTTTCATTATCCATGTGGCCCTGGTTAATAATCGTTGGTATTACAGCATTAACAGCCCATTATTGCATGGCCAGAGCTTTTGCAATAGCCGATGCAACCATTGTGGTCCCTCTGGATTTTTTAAGGTTACCTTTAATAGCTGTGATAGGATACTTGTTTTATAATGAAATGCTTGACATGTTTGTACTGATTGGCGCTTTTATCATGCTGTTTGGAAACTTTATCAACATTAGGGCAGAACATATAAAAGAAAAATCCTCATAAAACCTATCAATTGTAATATTCAGGGGTAATATTCAAGCGGGGTTAAGATTAAGCATTTTTATGGATCATTTTTAGATGTTGATTAAAAAAGCTGCGGTATTCATCTTCCCGATGGCTGACATAGAGGATTGTGCATAGATCTTCTTTGGCCACATTCTTCAGGAAATCAAGGACGGCTTTCCTATTTGATTCATCCAAACCCTGGGTTGGTTCATCCAGGATGAGCAGCCTTGGTAATTTAATCAGGGCTCGAGCAATGAGTACCAGGCGCTGCTGGGCATATTCCAATTGTCTGAAAGGGGTGCCGGCTTGCCTGTCCATGTTAAGCCGCCCAAGCCATGCCATGGCCTTTTGTTCTTGAAGACTACTATATTGCCGGTAAAGACCGATGGAATCAAATAATCCTGAAATAATACAATGCAAAGTGGTCCCAGGTACATTATAGTTCCGGTGTAACTCAGAGCTTACAATACCCATATGCTGCTTTAGCTCCCATATGGATTCTCCGGTTCCCCTCTGGATACCAAATATTTTCAGGTCATTCTGGTAACAGGCGGGGTGATCCCCGCAAATAACCTGAAGCAGGGTGGATTTTCCGCATCCATTGGGGCCTGTGACCAAGGTATGATCACCCCAGGCTATTGAAAGGGATATATCCTGGAATATGGTCGTGCCCTCATACCCTGCAAAGCCCTTATTCAGCCTTACCAATTGGGTTTGCTCTTTATCCTCAATCTTGTTTTTTTTATCTGTTACACGGGTTTTATATAAATCCTGGACCGATGCCTGAAAATCAGGAGATTGTGTATGTAAATTTTGTTCAAGAATTTGTATAATCTCTTGTCTTTCTCCCTGATGGGTCAGCCGTCCTTTTGTCATCACTCCAATATGGGTACACCAGGAAGGTATATCACTAATGTTGGTCACAAAAATGATAAGTTGCTTTTTCTGCTGATGAAGATGAAAAAGAGCTTTATTCATTTCCCGGCAGCTTTTGGGATCAAGTCCGTCATAGGGGGACTGTAAGACAAGGCAGGATACGCCTTTTGAGATTTGAGACAGGATCAGAAGTTTTCTGGACTGGCCCGTACTGAGCTGGCGATAACCTTTATCAAGGCAAGCTGTCATATCAAATGCCTCAATCAGGTCTGAATATTTTTCGATATCCTCTAAAAAAGTCATGGTAAGCGTGCCGGGGTCTAGCTTATCCATGAAATCAGTATCATTTTTTTTTAATTCTGATTCATAGAGAACCTGTTGTTTTTTAAAAGAAACAATCCCAATATCCTCGGGCAAATCAAGTCGATCGGCAATGGCTTCTTTTTCTGCCTCTCCTGATATGAGCCGGAAGAAATCTTCCAGGCCGGAACTATTGCTCCCCCAGATAAGCCATGCATCCCGGGCATGAGCATCAAAGCTTTTGATGCAAATTTTATTGAGTGTTGCATTTCGTATTTTCATTGGGACTATTTAACAGTTTTTCACGGTGCAGGCAATCCATGGCCCATTATGATTAAATTTTCCATAACGCCAAATACAAGGAATTTTTTATATCACAGCTTTGTGGCATCTTTATATTCTTTCACCTTTTTTCCCATGATTATAGGCAAATTTTTATTTTCAAGGCCTGATTCAATCAATGTTTCAAAAGCACTTCCAATAACTATGCCATCGCTAAATTTTGAAATCACCTTAACGTCCTTTGCCGTAGATATGCCAAAACCGACACTTATGGGCAGGTTTGTCACTGACCTTAGCTCATTAACCTGTTTTCCAATATTGGATGCATCAAAACCACTGCTACCCGTTACACCTGTTTTTGAAACAAGATATAAAAAACCTGAAGCTGAATTTGATATCTTTTTCATTCTTGATAAAGGAGTTGTCGGCGCAATCAGCCGAATAAGAGAAAGGTCATTTTCCACCCATTTTGATGTCATTTCCCATTTTGATGTCATTTCACGGGATTCTTCCAAAGGTAAATCTACAATTAAAACACCGTCCACTCCTGCCTTTAATGAATCATTGTAAAATTTTTTTGCCCCATAGGCAAAAATTGGATTATAGTAACTAAAAAGAATAATTGGAATATGCGTGGTTTTACGAATGTTGGCTGCCATTTCCAAAACGATTGCCGTATGAACGCCATTTTCAAGTGCCCTGGCTGAAGATCTTTGAATTACAGGACCATCGGCGGACGGATCTGAGAACGGGATGCCCAGTTCCAAAATATCAAGACCGGAAGAACACATATTTTTTATTAATTTAAGTGAGGTATCAATATCCGGGTCCCCTGCCGTTACAAATCCGATGAGTGCTTTTTCACCTTTTTTTTTTAGGGTTTCAAAGGTGGTTTTTATTCTATTCATTGTTGTTTCCTCTATATTTTATCTAGTGTTTGAGCGAAAATTCACCCATCTACTGCGTTGCTGCAAAAGTTTGCCAAATTATAAATCGGGCCTCATGTACAGGAGTACACTCCGGTTTCAAACTTTCTTGCGCCTTGTATATGGGCAATTTTTCACCCAAACACGGGTTTCCGGTCAGGCACTATCTATGTCTAAAACAGAAAATACGGTTTCAAGATCTTTGTCGCCGCGTCCTGAGAGATTAACCATAACAATTTCATTTTTTGTCCTCTTCTTTGCTTCTTCCATGGCACAAAACACGGCATGGGAACTTTCAAGAGCAGGGATGATACCTTCCAGGCGGCAAAGCGTTTGAAATGCTTCTAATGCCTGGTTGTCCGTTACTGAAACATAAGTTGCTCTTTTCAAGTCTTTTAAAAGGGAATGCTCGGGGCCGACCCCGGGATAATCTAGTCCTGCCGAAATGGAGTGTGCTTCTTTAATTTGTCCGTGTTTATCCTGAAGGACATAGGATTTAGAACCATGGAGGACACCAACGCTGCCCTGACCAAGGGTGACTGCATGTTTGCCCGTTTCAATGCCTAAACCGGCCGCTTCTACGCCTATCATTTGACACGGCTCGTCAATAAAAGGATAAAAAAGTCCCATGGCATTACTTCCGCCTCCGACACAGGCAATAAGGACAGCGGGGAGATGCTTGGCCGTTTCAAGGATTTGTTTTTTTGCTTCTTTACCAATGATTTTTTGAAAATCCCGAACCATGGCAGGGTAGGGGTGAGGCCCGGCAACGGAACCGATGACATAAAATGTATTCTCGACTTGTCCCACCCAATATCTCATAGCTTCATTCATGGCATCTTTCAGGGTGCCCGAACCGGAATCCACCGGGAAAACACTTGCCCCTAAAAGTTTCATTCTTTTTACATTGGGAGCTTGCCTTTTTATATCTTCAACCCCCATGAAAATTTTACATTCCATTCCAAATAAAGCCGCCGTTGTTGCCGTTGCAACCCCATGCTGGCCGGCGCCGGTTTCTGCAATTAATTTTGTTTTGCCCATGTGTTTTGCAAGGAGTGCCTGGCCCAGTGTATTGTTGATTTTGTGTGCACCGGTATGGGCAAGATCTTCTCTTTTTAAATATATGGATGCGCCTTTAAGGTGCTTTGTCAGTCTTTTTGCGAAATAAAGGGGGGTTGGCCTTCCCACATACTGTTGCAAAAGTTTTGTCAGTTCATCATTAAATACGGGATCTTGAGAATATTTTTTATAAGCTTGTTCAAGTTCCAGTATGGCGGGCATTAAGGTCTCTCCGACATAGCGGCCGCCATAGGGGCCAAAATGTCCCATGGAATCCGGGTATGGTTGATGTGTTGTCATTAAAAAATTCTCCTTGAATTGTTTTTGTCCTCTATTGAAGATTTTGAAACAGCTTTAATAAATGCTTTTATTTTTGTTATATCTTTTCGTCCCGGCTCTTTTTCTACTCCGGAACTTATATCAACGGCATGGGGCCGGCTTTTATCTATCGCACTGGAAATATTTTCAGGACTAAGCCCGCCGGCAAGTATAAATGGATGATTTTTGCCAAATTCTTCTGCCCTTGACCAATTCCATGAAAGAGCATTTCCTCCCGGCAAAACGCCTTTTGCACATTCAACAAGATAACCTGTGGCATTGTAGCGTGAAGCCTCTTTAAGAAATGGACGACTGTCAAGATAAAGGCATTTTATTACAATAAGATCTTGCTCAATAAGCTTTCTTACCAAATCAGGGTTTTCCATGCCATGAAGCTGAACCCCATTTAAAGCACATTTTTCAACGCGTTCCATGATATGTCCAAATGGTTTATCTACAAAAACACCAATGGTTGAAATATTTTTCGGCAGGCTTAAGCTGATTTTTTTGGCCTGTTCCATGGTGACGTTTCTTGGGCTTTTTTCAAAAAATACCAATCCAATGGCATCCGGGCCAAGTTCTGCACATTTGATTGCTTCATCAACCCTTGTAAGACCACATATTTTAACCTGGGGTGTGTTTGAAGGGTTTTTTATAATTGTTTTGTCCATAAAAATTACCTTTGTTTATGAAGAACACAGCGATTTTAAAAAACCGATGGTGTTATCGGCTCTCACCAGACTCTCACCAATGAGAAAATTATAAATGCCGAATGACCGGTTTTCTATAATATCCTGCTTTTTTGAAATACCGCTTGCTGCAACGGCAATCTGGTCAGTATCAAGAAAGGAAGAAAGGCGCATGGCCGTCTTTATATCCGTATCAAAGGAACCCAGGTTTCTGTTATTAATTCCAATGAGTTTTGCACCGGCATCATTTGCAGATTCAAGGTCTTCTTCAGAGTTGATTTCAACCATGGCATCCAGATTCAGCTCCTTTGAAAGATCAAGATAATCCTTAAGCTGTGTTTTTGTTAGAATGCGGGCAATAAGAAGAACCGCATCTGCACCAAGGAGACAGGACTCATAGAACTGATAGGATGATATCATGAAATCTTTTCTCAGCATGGGAAGGGATGAGGCGCTTCGTGCTCGTTTAAAATCATTCAAACTGCCTTTGAAATATCTTGTCTCTGTTAATACGGATAATGCACACGCGCCACCCATTTCGTATTTTTGGGCAAGGGTTTCAGGGTTAATACCTATACTAATATCACCTTTTGAGGGGGATGCCCTTTTAATTTCTGCAATAATATTGACGGTATTTATGCCATTATATCTTTTAAGATTTTCAAAAAAAGGACGCTTTTTGTCTCTTTGAGCCGTTCTTCTCATTAATTGATTCTCACTTGTTTTTTTCTTTGCTAAAGCAATGTCTTTTTTTTTACGATCAACAATGATGGATAAAAATTTTTCTTTCATATGTTTTTGCTCCAAAATCAGTTTAAGGGTTTAGGCGTTTACATTTGTTTGGTGGCTGTATGAAAATTACCAATTTATCCGTTTTCCTGAGTAAATTGAACGAGCCTGTCAAGCTTGTCTTTTGCAGCACCGGTATCTATAGATGCTCTGGCAAGGTTTATTCCTTCGTATAAATCATTTGCCTTTCCTGCGGCAAAAAGGGCAGCCGAAGCATTCAGCAATACAATATTTTGCCTGGGCCCTTTTTCTCCGGCCAATATTTTTTGGATGATGTCCACATTTTTTTTAACATCACCGCCACAAAGATCATCTGGATCTGCTAATTTTTCAAAATATTGTTCAGGATTTAAATCAAAGGTTTTGATTCGGCCGCAATTTAGCTGGGATATCCTTGTTGGTGCACAGGTTGAGATTTCATCCAGACCATCGTGGCCATGAACTACAAAGGCCTTTTTAACGCCGAGCATATTGAGTGCCTGGGCGAACATTTCTGTTAACTCAGGGGCATAAACACCAAGGAGCTGGCAATTTGCTGCTGCGGGATTGGTTAAAGGGCCCAGCATATTAAA
>JABIYQ010000369.1 GCA_018702715.1 Desulfobacula sp.
AACTCAAATCTTGCTAACGATCCTGCCCTGCCTTAAAAAACCTAAAAAGAATGAGCGAAGCGAATTAAATGCGTATTTTAAAGAAAATTACTACAAAAAAATAAATTTAATTTAGGCGACAACTTGCTTGACAAACACCGCAATATCAAAAAAGGATTTCTCAATATAATAAACCAGACATTGATCCAGAAATAGAAAAAGATTTACGTAAATATATTATTGAAAGAAAAATGTAATTAGTTAGAGCCTAATTTCAAAAAAGATAAAAATGAGAAAGAAGCATAGACATTCTAAAAGCAATCTCAATATAAAAAGGAAAACATTATGCAAGTATTAGTCATAGGTGGTTGTGGGATTCAGGGTAGAGCGGCATTAGATTATTTATCAAGAAGCAACGAGACAACTCGTGTTGTAGTAGCGGATCTATGCCCTGAAATTCTTGATAGCCTGGATTATGTGGACAAGCAAAAAGTTACAGCTGTTAAATTAGACATCCAGGATAAAAATGCTCTATTAGCGTTGATGAAACAGGGATTTGAGGTGGTTATAGAGTTTCTTCCCCCGGAATTTATGAAGCTTGTTGCCGAAGCCGCGATAGAAGCAGGTGTAAATCTTGTTAATACTAATTATTCATATGCGATTACATCTTTAAACGACAATGCTATTAAATCAGGTATTACTATTATGCCTGAATGCGGCTATGACCCAGGATTGGATTTAGTTCTTTACAATTATGGATTTAAGCTTTTTGACGAGATACATGTGTTAAATTCATATTGTGGTGGATTCCCAGAAAAAAAAGCATGTACAAATCCATTGAAATACAAAATAAGCTGGAATTGGTCAGCGGCGCTTAAATCGTTTAATAGAAATGCTGTAGTGATTACAGATGGGAAACCACAAGAAATTAAAGGAAAGGATCAACATGACAATCCTTTCATTCATCATATTGATTTTCCAAACTTAGGAAAACTGGAAGCCTCTCCTAATGGAAATGCAGTTAATTTTACCGATATCCTTGGGGTTACTAAAACTATAAAAGAAACTGGTCGGTACTCTCTTCGTTGGCCTGGTTGGTCCGATTTTTGGAAACCATTAAAAAAATTAGGATGTTTGAGCGAATCACCTGTTACCGGTTTGCCTTGCGAAATATCGCCATTTGATTTTTTTTGTAAGTGGTTAGAGCCCCAGCTGGGTTATAAAGACGATGAAAAAGACTTAGCTGTTATGCAGAATATTTTTATCGGCACAAAAGATGGTAAAAATAGAAAGCTAACTATAAACATCTCCATTGAGAGAGACCTTTCGACAGGTATAATGGGAATGGCAAGAGGGGTTGGCTATCCTGCCTGTATTGTAGCTGAGATGATAGCAAAAGGTAAGATTGTGAAAAAGGGAATTTTATCTCCCGTGAAAGATATTCCTGCAGATCAATTTTTATCCAAAATCAAAGAGCAAGGAGTTGAAGTAGAAATATTGGATGAATTTACTGACTAGTGAAAGAAAAATCGTCATTTTAGAAACAGGAGTTATTACCTTCCCTGGAGGCGGGTTGGGCATTTCCAGTAGGTTACAAAGTAATTGAGTCGAGTAAAGTGAACAATATTATCAAATATTTAACAATTCGAATGGTATCTTTAACAAAATTGTTCCTGATTTTTCTTGAAGTACTACCGTTTATAGATGGTAATATGTGTCTGGAGTCAAATTCGACAATTTACCGATCGTTTCTTTCACCAGTCCAGGCTTTATGAAATTTGTCTTGGTACACGATATAGTATGAACAGAATTTTCAATTTCAGATTTGAAATTACGATATATGGGATAGTCTTAATCTGAATTTAAAAAGATTGCTATAACGTATATTGGAGACTACATTGAATTTGTTCACATAATCCGGGAAAGAATTTTTTAAAATTCCCAGAAAATAATTTTGTTATATTAGTAAGTGTAATATAGAAAAATCGGTTATGGTGCTGTTTCCGGTTCATATATTTGAATGGGGACTTCCATTCCTGAAAAACCCGGCATACCATATATAGGGATTCTCAAATTTTGTATTGCTTGAGTCTTTGAAATACCAGACCCCATTGAAACAAGGTAGGAAAAAAGGGTTTATAAATAGACAATATAATCGCTTTTTATTAAAATTAGGGTGGGGGTAAACTCATATTGTTGGATTACTTTCCCCACCCTTTTTTTATAAATGGTTGAAGGTAACTATTTAGCTATTTTCTATTTCAGCTCTTAAATCCTTTTTAAGAATTTTTCCAGTTGCAGTCATAGGTAAGGATTCTCTGAAGTATACAATTCGAGGATACTTATAAGCAGCCATTTGCTCTTTAGACCATTCGATGACTTGCTTCTCTGTAACATCTGCTCCTGGGTTTAGGACGATATAAGCAACAACTTCTTCGCCATGACTGTCATGGGGGATCCCTATTACAGATGCCAAAGAGATATCTGGATGAGTGAGAAGCACCTCTTCAATTTCTCTGGGATATACATTGTAACCACCACGGATAACCATATCTTTAACTCGGTCTACAATATAAACGTACCCATCTTCATCTTTCTTGCCCAGATCTTCGGTGTGGAACCAATTAGTGCCATTAAATGCACCCGCAGTTGCCTCGGGTTTATTGTAATATCCCTTCATCACATTATGCCCCCGGATCACGACTTCACCCACCTCCCCTGTTGGAAGGGCATTGTTATCCTTATCAAAAATTTCCACCTCAATACCCCAGATAGGTGTACCCACGGAGCCGGGTTTCCGTTCCTTGTGCAGATGGCTGAAGGTTGCTACGGGGCATGTCTCTGACAAACCATATCCTTCCAGTATCGGAATTTTATACTTTTCTTCAATCCCTTTAATGATTTCTATCGGTAGAGATGACGCACCAGATACCCCGACTCTCAGGGTATCCCCAATCTTGTTGAAATCAAACTGCCCCTCTTCATCTTTATAATTTAGCATAGCCCAATACATTGTGGGAACACCTGCAAAAATAGTTGCTCCCTCGTTTTGGATAGCTGACAGTACTATTTCAGGCATGAATTTGGGTATAATTACCAATGTATTGCCCGTAGAAAAGCCTGCATTCATCTGACAGGTTTGGCCGAAAGAATGAAAAAGAGGGAGAACCAGGACATGGACATCATCTGGTGTCAATTGAAATAAATGACGGGATCCAATTGCATTCATGGTCATGTTGGAATGAGAAAGTTCTGCTCCTTTGGGGAATCCTGTAGTGCCTGAAGTATAGAGAATAACGGCTGTATCTTCAGGGCTGGTCAGCTCTGTATCACAAGTCTTGTCTGCATCGGCAATAAACTGCCCTAATGTCTGCGTCCCTTCAATGGGGGATTCGGCTGCAGGGTCGGCTGTGATTACACAAAAATATTCACATTCGTCTGCATCATTAAATCCAGTAAACCCCTCTTGGGCCATAGGTAATTCAGGTGTTCCCTGGAAACAGAAATACGCTTTGGCATCTGAATCATTGAGATGGTAGGCAATTTCTCGCCCTTTAAGCAGAACATTTAAAGGCACTACAACCGCTCCTACTTTTAAAATTCCGTAATATATCATCGGGAAATAAGGTAGGTTCAAGCAACTCAATGCAACTTTGTCCCCTTTTTTAATACCTTTGGCTTTCAGGGCATTGGCCACCTTGTTAACCATTGCCGCCGTCTGGGCAAAAGTAAAATTTTTATCCTGGAAAACAATGGCTTTTTTGTTTGGGAATTCTTTTGCACTGTGTTCAAATGCACTTACAAGATTTAGCATCTTTCTCCTTTTTTAATTAATAAATGGTTAATGTTTTTTGAATTCAGCAATTTGCTATGGTCGTCTCAATAGGCATTCTTCTAATTTCCAAAAAACTGCTTTGAATAACAATTTCAAATCTTTTTGAGGTCTCTGGTTTGTGAATTATTCATGTCATGCCGCCAATAAAGCATTCATTCATTTTTATCTTTTATTTGAGACATGATATGTTCTGACAATGCTGTAATCGTCAAACTGGGGTTTACTCCCAGGTTTGCCGGAACAACAGAGCCGTCTGCAACAAATATATTTGGATAGCCGAAAAGTTCACCATTTAGCCCCACAACTCCCTTCTCAGGAGATTGGCTCATGCTGCAGCCACCAAGGATATGGGCGGTACCAGGGGCATTAAAAACAGCTTCAGAAAAAAAGCTTAAGGGAACTCCATCCATTTTTTCTGCTAGTTTTTCAGCGACTTTATTGGCAATGGGAATATAGGCTGGGTTGGCTTCTTTGCCTTCAGGTATTTTTGAGTTCATGCTGTATTTTCCAAACCGCCACCAACGGGGTTTATAATCAAATTGCAAATAATTGGAGTCAGTCTGCATAACCAATACAACGGTTGTTGATGATGCCATACCGAAAGGCCACAATAATTTTATGAATGTGATGGGCTGTTTTATGATATTCCCCAAAAATCTTACGACTCGCGGAATGCTACCACCCCCACCTGTCATCAGGGTAAACAAATTAAGCAGAACATCGGATCCTTTGTTGTATCGAACCATTTCAATATGTGTAGTTTCATCTGGATATATGCCTGATGTGATAGCGATTTGGTCGTTCCAGTCAATTGATTTATCCTTTGATTTTACCGCCAGTAAGGCCTCTGAATTCGTTCTTACAAAGTCGCCTAATCGGTCTGATATTTTGGGTAGCATTCCTTCTTTTTTACATTTCATTAGAAGTTTAACCGATCCCATTACCCCACCGCTGAATACAGCTCCTTTTGTCCTAAATATTTTTTTGGATTTAAAAATCCCGGTACTTTTTTTCGTTGTAATTTCATATCCGCCATTTTGTGGGGTAACACCTATGACTTCCGTTTCAGGAATAATATCAACCCCGAGCCCTTCTGCCAGGTGAAGATAATTTTTGTCCAGCGTGTTTTTTGCACCACTGGGGCACCCAACCATGCATGATCCGCAAAAGTCACAGCCAGTTCTTTCTGGGCCTTTTCCATTAAAATAAGGATCTGCTACCTTTACCTTTGGTGTTCCAAAAAAAATACCCACATCATTTTTATGAAACGTATCCTCGCCACGAATTTCTTTACCGACTTCCCGAAGACATTTATCAGCGGCCCCAATCTGCGGACTTGGATTCGCACCGAGCATTTTTTTTGCTTTTTCATACTGAGGCATCAATTGTTCTTTGCAATTTTCCATGCCCCACTCAGGTCTCTCAAATACTTTATCCGGTGGAATAAGCAATTGGTTGGCATAAACCAGGCTGCCGCCTCCAACCCCGCCACCATGAAAAATCAGTACATGTTTCAACTGCGTGAGCATTTGGTA